>NZ_JAGPYA010000043.1:0-63235 GCF_018070245.1 Micromonospora sp. M61
CGGCGGCGGCGCGCAGCCCGGCTCCACGGCGGGGAACGACTCGGCGTAGCTGAACACCCGCTTCGCGGTGCCCACGTTCTCGTAGATCCAGGATGAGACCAGCACACTGGCGTCCGAGGCCGGAATGCCGTGCTTGGTGAACGCCTCGTACAGCTCGGTGACGGTCACCCCGTCGTAATTGATCTCGCTCGCCATTGTGGTGTCCCTCTCAGAGCTGGTCGTACACGCCGCGGTGCCGGCGCTGCTGGAAGGTGCGGAAGGTCCGGGCCACCGTCGGGCGCAGCGGCTCGGCGGTGCCGTCGGCGTCGAGGTCGACGTGGTCGCGGCGGATGCCGAACGTGTTGATCTCCACGCCGAGCGGGCAGACCCGGGTCAGCGCGTTCATCAGGCGCTCGTACTGCGCCAGGGTCAACGTCACCCCGTCGGGCAGCTCCACCCGGAACTCGTACGGGTCGGTCCGGCCGGTCCGCACGTAGGAGAGCGCCACCACGGCGACCAACCCGGCGTGGGTGGGCCGCAGCGCAGTCCGCGCGCCGACCGCCTTGATCTCCGCGGTGCCACCGCCGAGCCCCACGGTGTACCAACGGAACCCGGTGGCCCGGCGCTCGGCCAGGTTCAGCCCGGCCTGCGGCAGCCCGATCACGCTGCACACCAGCAGGATCCGGTTGCCCGTCTCGACCAGCGGCAGCGCGGCGGCGAGGTGCTGCTCGCGCAGCAGCCCGACCAGGCGGGCCAGCCGGTCGCCGGCAGCCGGCTGGCCGGCGATCAGCGCGCTGGCCAACGCGGCCGGCAGCTCGATGGTCTCCACCAGTTCGTCGGGGAGGCGGTTCAGCGCGGCGACCACCGGGGCCGGATCCCGTACCGCGGGAAGGCCGGCGGCGGCCAGCACCTGGTCCACCGGCTGCCCGGCCGGCCGGGTCGGCACCGCCGCCCACCGGGTCCGGGCCGCCGCGTCGGTCAGCGGCGTCCACGCCGGCTCCCCCGCGCCGGTCCAGGCTGACGCGGCGGCGACCAGACCGGCGAGGAGCAGCGCGTTGCCGCCCGGGTCGCCCGGCGCGTGGAACTGCGCCTCGACCGGCGTGTCGGCCCCGACCGCGGCGCTCAGCGGCGCGGTCACCGCCAGCCCTCGCGTGGGCAGGTGCGACAGATACATCCTGGTGGTGCTGACCCGGTGTGTCGTCGGCAACCCGCACACCCGCCACAGCCAGGCCAGTTCCCCGTCGGCTGCCACAGTGGGCACGCCCTGCGCACGGGCGGCGGCGATCAGCGCCTCGGCGGTCCGGTCGGCGGTGACCGCTCGGGCGGTGTCCAGCACCCGGTTGCGCAGGTCGGTGGCCTGCGCGGGGGTCGGCCAGCTCACGTCGACGCCGAGGCCCAGCTCGTAGCGGCTGCCACCGGCGTCGTCCTGGGCCCGGGTCACCTGCCAGACGATGGACGAGCCGAGCGCCCGGCAGACCCGACCGGCCCGGTCCAGGGCGGCGGCCAGCGGCGGTGCGACGCCGTGCGCGCTGTCGAAGGCGTACGACTGGCGCAGGCTGGCCCGCAGCGCGGTGACCTCGGCCAGCCGACTGGCCGGCAACGCCCGGCCGGCGTGCACTGTGTTGTTCGGCGGGGTGTTCGCGGGCAGCACCAGCCGGTCGCGGCGCAGTTGCGCGAGGAAGTTCGTGCGGTGCTGCGGATCGCCGGCGGCCACCAGCCGGATCGCCACCGCGAACCGGTCGTCGTCCTCGCGCACTGTGAACCGCGCCCCGCCGGGCAGGTCGGCGAAGAGCCCGGTGTTCGGGTCGGTGTCCGTGCCGGGCCCGTTGAGCAGCCGGCGCACCGCACCAGGGGTGGGCAGCAGGAACCGCCCGTAGAGACCGAGCCGGTGGGCGTACGCGGCGTCCGGCTCGCGGGCCGGCGGGGCCAGGCGGCGGGCGTACACCTCACCGGAGGCCGGCTCGTGCACCAGCTCGTCGACGAAGCGGGCCACCCCGACGTCCGCGCCGATCCGGTCCAGCGCGTCGCGGCGGGCGTGCGCGAGGGTCCGGTACGCGTGCACCTCCCGGGCCGCGCGGCGCAGCCGGTGCTTCTCGTACGACATCAGGTAGAGCAGCCGGCCCAGGTTGCCCTCCAGCACGGCCAGCTCGACCAGCCCGGTGAGCGCGGCACCGGTGACCGGCGTGGCGGCGGCGCCGTCGACGGCCCGCTCGGCCGTCACGGCGACGGGGAACGACGCGACCAACGGCTCGTCGGCGGTGTCCGGGGCGTACGCCGGCACCGACGCCCCGGCGGCCGACCACGGCGCGAAGACCACCGGCGGCAGCACCCGCTGGCCCGCGCCGCCGGGGTCCACAGTGACGGTCACCCGCACGGTCTCCTCGGCCAGGTCGCGGCGCAGCACGACGGTGAGCAGCGGGTGGCGGCTGGTCCAGTCCACGACGGCGGCGCCGGTGCCGGCCAGTGGCACCACCACCCGCCGGACGGTGCCCGGGTACGGGCCTTCCAGCTGGTCGACGAGGTTACGTTCGACGGACGGGTCGGCGCCGTCCACGGGTACCCGGATGTCGGTCATCGGTCCCCCGCTCAGACGATCCGGAACGGCCGGGGGTCGTCCCGGTCGACGTAGACGGGCACCTGGTTCGCGGCGAGCACCGCGTTGTCGCCGACCGGCAGGCGCTGCACCCCGTCGCCGGTGGGCGCGCTGCCGGTCACCACCACCGCCGAGTCGGCCGGGAAGCGGACCAGCCGCAGTGCGCGGACGTCCGCGACGCCCGGCTCGTTCATCAGCGTCCAGATCACCTCGGCGGCGCGGACCGGCTCGCCGAAGGGCAGCTCGTCGACGTAGCGGCGCAACCGGGCGTGCAGGCGGGCCCGCAGCTCGGTGGCCGCTGTGGACGCGTTCACCGTCTCCTTCGAGCCGGTGGGCAGGGGCAGGCCCCTGATCACCAGATCGGCCTCGACACCGATGCCCACCTCGTCGGCACGGTCCACGGAGGCGAAGATGCCCACCGGGCGCAGGTCCTCGATGACCGACTCGACTGCGGCGTGCAGCCCGTCGGGGCCGTCCCAGATGGCCGCGGCGGTGGGCGCGACCAGCACCGTGACGTAGTACGGGTTGCCGAGGTCGCGTTCGGTGCTGAAGACCCGCTCGATGAAGTTGAAGTTGCCGAAGATGGACTGGTTGAGGTCCAGCCCGCCGCGACCGTCGAAGACCTGCACCTGACGTACGCCGGGCACTGTCGCCACGGCCAGACCGATCGCCTCGGCCGTCCAGATGGAGCGGGGCGCGGCCAGCAGCAGCTGCCGGTAGCGCGCGTCGGGGACCTGCTGTTCGCCCCCGGTCAGCGCGACGGTGTGGGTGATCTCCACCAGTTCCTTGCCGGCGGCCTGCTCGGCGTCGTCCAGGTCGGCCAGCAGGGTGTCGGCCCGGTTCCAGCGGTCGATCTTCTGGCTGGGTTGCGCGGGGTCGAGGTTGTGCGCCGGGCCGGGATAGAACGCGGCGACGGCCGGCACCCGTTCGCCCACGGCGGCGGAGAGCACCACCGTCTCGTCCAGAGCCACGTGGTGCCCGCCGGGTGTGGACAGCCGCGCTCCCCGGGGCAGTGTGAGCTGGGTGCGCCCGGTGGGCAGGGCGGCCTTCAGCTTCAGCTTCACCGTGCCCTTCGCCGGCAGGTACGGGCGGGGTATGCCGAGTTCCTCGCCGAGGCGGGTCAACGCGTCGGCGGTCGCCGACACCACGTACGAGTTGTCGTAGACGGCACCGAGCGCCGCCCACAGTCGGGCGTCCTCCAGCGCGGCCAGTTCCAGGACCTTTCGGAGCACCGCTCCGCTGGTCAGGTCGATGTCGTCGCCGAAGAGCAGCCGGGCGGTGGCCAGCTTCTCGGCGAGCAACCGGGCGAAGGACTTCGGCACGAAGCCGCTCTCGACGATGCCGAAGCCGGTCGAGCCGGTGGCCCGAAGTGCGGCGGCGTCGACGGCCAAGACGTCGGCCAGCTCGGCCGGGAGGGTGGGATCAGACACTGGGCAGCTCCCCGAGATGCACCGAGAGCCGGTCGTCGGTGATGGTTTCGAACTGGACCTGCACCTGGAGGGTGCGGGACGCGCGCAGCGCGGCCTTCGCCGCGTCGTCGGTGCCGTTCGCGCCGAGCCGACCGTCGTCGAGGTTCACGTCGACGATCTTGCGGACGCGGGGGTCGCGGTCGAGCAGCGTGATGATGCCGATGCGCACCTGCTCGCGGATCAGGTTCGGCTCAATCTGCTCGGCGAGGGCGTTGAGACCGTCGAAGCCGAAGGTGGCGTCGAAGACGTTCGAGCCGCGCAGGGTGGTCAGGGCCACCGCGAGGCTCTGGGCCACGTTGTCGGTGCCGGCGACGAGGGCCAGCACCCGGCCGTTCGGGCCGTCGTCGAAGACGATGTCGCGGGCCAGGTCCACGCCGGGCATGGTGGGTTCGAAGGCGAGGCCCCAGCCGAGGTAGCGGCGCTGGGCGGCCTGCCGTTCCCGCTCGGTCCGGTCCATCTCAGACCGCCTTCAGCTTGCTCTGCCCGGCACTGGCGGACAGCCCGGGGGTGCTGCCGTTGGTGGCGCCGCTGAGGGTGGCCAGCGCCACGCCGGCCCCGCTGACGTGCAGCTTCTGGGCGGCGCCGGTCGCCGACACCACCGTCTTGCATTGCACCGTGGAGCTGCTGTCGGTGATCGTGCAGCCGGTCACCGACTTGCCGGTGATCCCGTCGAGGCGGGTCACCTGGGCGCCGGCCACGATCAGCTTCGCCTGCCCGGCCGGGGTGACCGCGCCCTGGCTGGGGCAGTGCACGTTGCTCGACGTGGTGAGCACGAAAGCCATGTCGCTCTCCTCAGTGGACGTTCATCGCGTTGCTGACCTGGACGTCGACGTCGTCGGCGGCGATGTTGACGGTGCCGCCGCTGATGTTCACCGCGCCGTTGCCCGCGTCCAGGTCGATCTGGGTGGCGGTGATGGTGATGGAGCCGTCCTGCTTCATCACGATCGACGACCCGCCGGCGGCGTGCTCGATGGTGATGCTGTCGGCCTCGTCGGCGCGGGCCGGGCGCTGACCGCGCCCCTGCAACTGGGCCCGGCCCACCCGCACGGTCAGCTCACCCAGCTCGATGACCCGGTTGCCGTCGCCGTCGGTGAGGTCGTGCGCCACCTTGCCGTCGTGGTCGGCCGGCACCACCGTGTCGCCGACCGACGAGCGGCTGTTGGTGGCCACCCCGACCGGCAGGGACAGCCACCAGTCCCCCGGCTGGGAGACCGGGGCGTGCCCGGTGGGCCAGAGCGCGCCCACCTCCACCGGGTCGTCCGGCACGCCGTTGCGGTAGGCCAGCGCCACCCGGGTGCCCGGGTAGCGGGGCAGGATGAGCCCGCAGCCACCCCAGGCGAACGGGGTCAGATAGGTCACCCCGGGCAGCGGCGCGGGCTGTTCCCGGCGGACCGGCAGGCGGCGGGCGCCGTTGGGGCGGCCGTCCGGGCGGGCCAGCCCCTCCCACACCGTCTCGGTCTGTGCCGGCGGTTCGACCGCGCCGGTGGCGTTGGTGGCCGCCGCGCGTACCTCGCCGATCTCCAGGCCACGCGTCTCGCCCCGGGCGGCGCGGGCCGCCCGCCGCACCGCCTCGGCGGCAGCCACCCCGGGCGAGGACGCCGGACCGGCCGGCTCAGCCGCGCCCACGCCGGAGGCGTCACTCCAGCTGTCCCAGGCCTGGGCGCCCGAGGTGACCTCGACGCCCTGCACCACGGTGACGAAACCGGCGGTACGCGACAGGGTGTGCCGCGCGGCGCTGAGGTAGAGCAGCTTCGCCCCCGCGCCCAACTCCCCGGTCGACGGGGCGAACGGGGCCGCGAACGAGCCGAGCAGTGCCGCTCCGACGCTGCCCAGCGTGGTGGCCTCGTCCACCGCTGGCGGGTCGAAGCGCACCAGGTCGCCGGGCTTCAGGTCGGGGCGGCCCTTGAGGGTCAGTGTCCACGCCCGACGGCGCGGAGCGGCGGTGCCGCCGGCCTCGGTGGCCGCGTACGGGTCGGTGTCCTGGCTGCCGTTCTCGGTGCAGGCGAGCAGGCCGGTGGCGAGGGTGAGCGGCTTGGGCTCCCCCTCCGGGTAGGGGATCGGCCGCTTGCCGACGTGCACGGTGCCGTCCCGGATCAGCAGCATCCCCCGCCCGTACGAGTTGAGCGACTGCTGCAACGCGCCGCCGATCCGCTCCAGCGCGGCGCGGTGGAGCAGCCCGGCGCCGAAGGCGACCCGCTCGTCGCCGGCCGCCTCGGTGGCGCCCCTGGTCATCGTGCCGTCCGGGTTCGCGCCCCAGGTGGCGATGTCCACCCTGGTCCGCTCCGCGACGGCCCGGATCGCGGCGCTGAAGGTCGCCGCCTCGAACCGCTCGGCGACCCGCTGACCGAGCCGGGCGTACGCCTGCTCGACGAGGGTCAGCTCGGTGTCGTACGTCCGCTCGCCGGTGAGCCGGCGCACCTTCGTCACCCGCAGCACGGCGACCAGCGCCTGGGTCAGCTCGGCCGGGGTGGGCCCGGCGTTGACGCCGACCAGGTTGGTGAAGAAGGCGCCGACCGAGGTGTTGGCGTCGCGCCAGTACAGGTGCAGTTTCGCCACCAGCGGTGGTTGGCCCTCGGCGGTGCGCAAGAGGGCGAAGTGCTCGTCGATCAGCCCCTGCACGGTGATCGTGTACGCGCCGGGGCCCAGTCCGTCGGGCAGCGCGGCGTCGATGGCCGCGTAGTAGTCGGCGCTGGACAGCGTGAGCGCCGCGTCCTGGCTCAGCCCGGTCGGGGTCTCCCGGTGGAAGGTCAGGGTCCAACCGGCGTCGTTGCCGACCGCGCCCTGGCGGACCTGACCGGTCTGGAACGGCGTGAGCGTCATCGCAGCACCCTCCGCAGCTTCTTGTCGAGCAGGTAGCGGTAGCGCAGCCGGCCGGGGCCCAGCTCGGATTCGACGCGCTGGGCGGGTGGGCGGCGACGCCAGACGAACTCGTTGATCGGTGGCGGCCCGAACTGGTCCGCCGCGCGGTCGGCGCGCCGCCAGGCCAGCGCGATGGACGAGCCGTAGTCGCCGGAGCCGCGTACCGTCCCGGCGTGCAGCAGCCAGCCGAGCACCACCACCTCGACGACGATCGGGGTGGACCCGGCGGCGACCGCCGGGCCGGCGTCGGGGCAGACCCGGCGCAGACCGCCGGCGAGCGGCACCGAACCGAGGATCCGGGTGCCCTGACGGACCACCAGTCGCAGCGGCACCCGCCCGACCAGCGCCGGTGGCGGGGGCACGGCCGGGGGCGCGGGCCGGGGCGCCAGGTCGTCGGCGGAGGTGCTGACCACCGCGAGGGGGTCGGTGTTCAGCCACTGCCGGGCCAGGCCGGTGGGCAGGATCAGCACCGCGTGGACACCGGCGCCCAGCTCGACGCGGTGCGGGAGGCCGGCGGTGAGGCTCTGCCGCACCTCGGTGAACCCGTCGGGCACCTCGACAGGTGTCTCCGGCAGCAGGTAGCGGTCGATCGGGAACGGTGGCATCAGTTGCCCAACCCGTCGGCGAGCGCGCCGACTCCGATGCTGGCCACGTCGAGCAGCTTGCCGAGCAGGCTGGGACGGGGCACGTGGACGAGGGTGATGGTGGTGTCCAGGACGTCGCGGCGGGCGGCGGACGCGTTGAAGGTCAGCGACTGCACCTGCATGTCGGTGCGGATGGTCATCGAGGTGACCAGGATCAGCCCGCCGAACTTCCCCCCGGAGTACGCGGCGAGGGCGGTGCCGCGTTTGCTCGCCTCGGCCATCGTCTCCAGGGCGAACTTCCAGGCGTAGCGTTCCGCGCCGACGAGGACCCCGGTCAGGGTGATGGTGTCGTCGTGGGTGGCCACGATGGCCTTGTGCGCGGTGGAGCCGATCGGCGGCAGGTGGTAGGTCTGCGCGAGGGAGATGGCGGTGACGGCCCAGAGCGGGATCGGCAGCACCCCGTCGCTGATGATCGCCGACGGCACCGTGCCGTACCGCATGAAGCTGCTGGTGATGGCCATGCTCAGCGCCCTCCGATGGGTGGCAGCGACACCGGCGTACCGGTGGCTTCGACGGCCAGGCCCAGGGCGCGCAGCGCCTGGGTGATCTCGCGGACCTCGCCGGCGGCGCTGGTGACGCGCAGCCGCAGCCGGCGATCCTCCAGTGCCCGGCTGATCCGCGCGGGCCGGGTGGACGCGGAGCCACGCCGGTTGATCCGGTCGATCTCGGCTGCGGCGTCCTCCATCCGGGAGATCGCGTCGAGGATCCGCGGGTCGGGGGTGAAACCGGGGTCGTCGCGTTGCAGCCGGGCGATGGCGTCGCGGAAGTCGGAGGCGTCGCGGCGCAGGTTGGTGACGAGGTTGTCGGTGAGCGCGCTGACTCCGCTGACACTCCTGGCCCGGTGCGACTTGTCGTCGATCAGCCACACCCACCCGTCGTGGCCGATGCCGACCAGGTCGGTGCCGGCGACCTTGACGTTGGCGTCGGGGCCCTTGAGGAACAGCTCGATGCTGCTCAGCGAGAACGCGGCGCCGTACTCGCCGAGCACGCCGCGGCCGTAGGTGACCATGTCGTGGCGCAGGTAGGCGCGGAAGCCGGGGCCGTCGTCGGCGCGGCCGCCCCGGTCGCGGAAGCGTCGCCACAGGGTCGCCAGGGCCTCCGGGTTGTGCACGGCCAACTGCTGGGTGAGCCAGATGTCGCCGCTGGCCACCACCGCGCGCAGCTCCGGGTCGGCGATGCGGGCCAGGGCCTCGGTGAGCCGGGCGTCGTTCATGTGCAGGCCCTTGGAGCGGGCCTTGCCGAGTTCACCCACTGCGGTCCGCAGCCGGGCGACGTCGTCGGGGGTGAGCCGGCCGCCGAGCCGGGTCTCCAGGTCCGTGACGGCGGCCCGGCTGCCGCTCTCGGTTTCGGCGGCCACCGCCCGCCACAGCGCCTCCGGTTCCAGCTCGGCGGCGCGGCGCAACGCGGCCTGCTGGTCCGCCGGCATGGCCCGGAACGCTTCCTGGACCACTGCGGCGGGCTCGACGTGCCAGCCGGCCGCACTGGTACCGCCTGCGACCTCGAACTCGCGCAGCAGCGAGTCGGCGTACTGGGCTGCGTCGTCGGCCAGCCGCAGCGGCGCGTCTCCGACGATGCCCTCGCGCGGGCGGCTCAGTTCGCGCATCTCGGTGTTGAGCTGGTCGAAGCGCTCGCCGAGCGTCTCCAGCCGCACCCCCTCGGGCAGGGTGCCGCCCTCCAGCACGTGGTCGAGGATCGCGGCGATGTTGTCGCGCAGCACGGCGATGCGTTCCAGCCGGTTGAGCGCGTTGTTCAGGTGCAGGTCGCCGACGTCGTCGACGACGCGGCGGATGAGGTGCTCCAGCAGCCGCCGGGAACGCACGTCGCCGGCCTCGCTGTGCGCGGCGATGGTTCGCATGAAGCGTTGCAGTCGTGGGTTGGCGTCGGCGGCGGCGTGCACGGCGGCGGCGTCGAGGAACCGGCCGGCACGGAACCGGCGTGGCCCGGTCACGGCCGCACCACCGGGACGCGCGGACCCGCGGCGGCGCCACCGGGCTGTGAGTCCAGCACCATGAGGATGAACCGGGCGCCCTCCGGGCCACCGACAGCGCCGCTGAGCATCGCCTCGCGCTCCACGTACGCGAGCACCGGCTCCATCAGCTTCTGCACCACCCGTTCCAGCACCTCGTTGAGCAGGATCTCGGTGAGGAACCCCTGAAGCAGGTCACGGGACGCGGCTTCGACGATCTGCCGGGTGACCCGGCGTACCACGTACCCTCGGGCTGTGCGCAACCCGGCGCGGACACCGAAACGCAGGGCGACCCGGCCTCCGCGCACGGCCGCGCCGCCGATGGTGCCGGCCTCCGGGATCAGCGACAACGCGAGTCCGAGGTACGCGGCGAACAGCTCGACCTCGACCTCGGTGCGGGTGAGCACCAGCTCCGGGTCGAGCATCGATCCGTAGAGGCGCTCGCGCTGGTGTGCGTGTGCCACGTCGACGGCGGCGACGGCCACCCCGACCACGAAGCCCAGCGGCGGGCAGAGCAGCGACAGCGCGATGATCCCCACCATGACGCCGAACGCGCTCAGCGCCTCCCGGCCCAGCTCGGTGTGGAACAGGCTGTCGACACCGGTGGCGTAGTAGAGGTTGCCGCCGAAGAACTCGCCGATCTGCTGGTGGGTGACCAGGTGGATGCCCTGCAGCGCGAACTGTCCTCCGGGGATGGTGGCCGACGGGATGTGCTCGCTGATCCGGCTGGACCGGAACGCGAAGCGGGCGTCGGTGCGGGCACGGCCGAGCATCTCGGTGTTGTTGCGCCGCATGTCCTGCAGCACCCGCCACAGCTCGTCGCGGATCGCCGACCGGTTGCCGGCGAAGCGGGCCAGCACGTCGGGCAGGTCGGTGATCTGCTTGACCAGCGGGTCGATGCCCTCGGCCTCGCCGCGTTGGATGACCAGCGCCTGCTCGATCTCGGCGAGGGTCCAGAGCACCGCGTGCGAGTCGCGGATCCGGGTGGTGCCGTCACGTTCGACGATCTCGCCGGCCGCGCCGGGACTGCTCAGCGCGGCCTCGGTGGCGAGGAACGCGCTGGAGATGGCGCGGGCGGCCCCGTACCAGGCGGTGGACGGGTTGGCCATGGACACCGTGGCGAGGGTGCCGCCGCCGAGGTCGGTGTGTTCGGCCGTCCACCGGGCGGCCTCGTGGCGGCGCAGCCGCTCGCGCAGTCCCTGAAGTTCGGCGTAGTCGGTGAGCTGGGACACGATCAACCGCTCGAAGATCGGCGCGTACCTGTCGAAGTGGGTGATCCGCGCCTCGATGCCGGTGCGCGAGCTGAGCAGCAGTTGCACGAGCATCGCCTGGCTGCCGACGACGAAGAGCTGCCCGACGGCGTCCTTGACCGCGCCGCTGAGCGCCTGGACGAAGTGCAGGTTCCAGGACGCGGACGTGTCGATCCAGCCGCCCTGGATGCGGGCAAAGTGCTCGGGTTGGCTGTAGCGGCGCATCACCAGTTGGGCTAGGTGATCCAGTCGGGGCACGACCCCGGCCAGGTGGCGCAGGAACTGCACCGCGGGCGAGGCGACCGGCCGGAAGTCCAGCGGGCCGAGCCCTCCGGAACCCTGCGGCACGGGCCGGGTGAACGCCTCGCGTTCCGAGGCGCCGACCAGCAGGCTGATCGCCGCGGCCCGGCCGCGCAGCATGGCGGCGGCCTGGAGGCAGAAGTTCGCCGGGTAGCGGCAGGCCTCGCCCATCTGGAGCCGGAACGCGATGTCGTCCATCAGTCGGCGCAGCTCGTCGCCGTCCGGGCCGAGCGCGGCCAGCTCCGGTTCGCCGTTGAACGGCGCGCAGGCCCGCATCTCGGAGTGTTCGCCGGCGACGGCCGGAAACCGTCGACCCTCGGCGCCGGGCGGGGCGCTGGGGCTGCTCGGGTCGAAGACGAACCCGCCCCGACGGGCCCCGCCGCTGCCGTCCCCACCGGTGCCACCGCCGCCCGGCCCGGTGCCGGTGCCGGTGGGACCGCCCGGGCCACTGCCGGTTCCCGCGCCGGTGCCACCGCCCGCGCCCGTTGCGCCGCCCACGCCGGAGCCGCTACCGGTACCTGTCCCCGAACCGGTGCCGTCGCCGATGCCGCCACCGGGGGGTGCGTTCGGATCCGGTGGCGCCGCCGGTCGCTGCTCGACGCTGATCGGCAGGAGGTTGGCGGTGCCGGTCCAGTGCAGCGTCTTGTCGGTCTCCTCGGTGCCCACCAGCAGCAGCGAGACCCCACCGATGCTGATCACCACGAGGCAGGTGGGCACCGCGCCGCCCACCGAGGCGAGGATCGCGTCGACCCGCCGGGTCACCTCGGCGTCGACGGCCCGCTCGATCTGCGCCTGGTACTCGTCCACACTGGTGGTCTCGCCGCGCGGCTGGGCGGTCCGCAACCGCTGCCGGATGTCGGCACTGAGCTCCTCGTCCACCATCGCGACCAGGGCGCTCCGGTCGGCGACCAGCCGCCGCTGCACCGTGCCGGGCTGCGGGCTGGGCACCCGCTCCTCCACCTCGAAGTGCGGCTGCGGAGCGGCCCGGAACACCGTCTCGCCGAACCGCTCGAACGTGAGGACCGACCACGGGGTGGTGTTCACCATGACGACCCAGACCGGGCGACCGTCCGAGCCGACCACCCGGGCGATCACACCCTGCGGCGTGCCCGACGGCAGGCCGCCGTGCTGACGTACCGCCTCACGGCCCAGCTCGGCGAAGTGGCTGGCCAGGTACGTGACCGGCCGTAGCAGCCACTGGTAGGTCACCGAGGGCGGCTCGTCGCCGTCCACCGGCACCTCGGCGGCGTCCCCACCGTCGTCGTAGGACGGCACCCGGTAGACGGCCAGCAGGTGACGCATCCGCTGCGGGTCGAACACCTCGGCTGCCGGTCGGCTCAGCGGCGCGGCCACCCCGGCCGGAAGCCCCGGGTCCAGCCGCGCCGCCGTGATCACCTCGTCGATGCGCCGGCGTAGCCGGGCCTCGAAGGCCCGCCGGTCGTCCGGGGACACCCGCTCGCCGCCCGCGCCGGTCCAGCGGAACTCCGGCGGGTCGGGGCGTACCTCCAGGTAGCCGCCGCGGGGCGCGACCACCTCGCGGCGGGAGCGTTCCAGCGCGCGGGCCAGGGCCGCGCCGAGCGCGTCGGTCACCGCCGCCGGCCGCTCGGTCACCGACCGGGCGTCCAGCCGGATCCGCACCGGGACGTGCACCGAGATGGCCACCGTCAGACCTGCCCGTCCAGGTGGTCGGCGAGGCGGGCCAGCGCGAGGTCGGCGAGCGCGTCGGTGTCGACCGCGCCGTCGGCCACGACCACCTCGATCTCCACCGGGAAGTGGTACGCGATGACAGCGCGGTCGTCCTCGGCCACCTGCGCGGCCTCCGCCTCGCTGCCGGCCGCCGGCAGCACCAACTCACCCGCGTGCACCAGGGCCAGCCCGGTACGGGTGACCCGGGCGGCACGGCCAGCACCGGTCGTCATCTGCTACCTCCGGTTGATCGTTGGCGGGCTGTCACGTCCTGCCCGGTCAGGGCAGCACGGACTGGTCGCCGGTCTTCGGGTCGACGGTGGCGGCCAGGCTGAAGCCGCTGAAGGTCGCGGCCGGGGCGCCGGAGATGGTGGCGGTGGTCGGCGTGGCGCTGGTGATCATGCAGTCACGCAGGACGAAGGACGAGAACGCCCAGTCGTCGCCGGTGTGCTCCAGCAGCGCGATGTCGAACAGGTCGCCGTCGAGGGCCAGCTTGGTGAGCCGGCCGGCGACGTCCCCGATCGCCTTGACGGTCATCGTGAAGTTCATCGACACCGGCGCGTGGATGACACCCAGGTGGGTGACCTCGCACGAGTGCAGGGCCTCGACGTTGAGCGAGAAGGACGGGCTGAACGAGTCGATGGGGCTGATCAGCACCGTCTCGGTGCCCTTGGTGTACTGCACCGCGAGGCGGGTCTTCCACTCCATGGTCTGGTTCCTCCGGGTCAGAACTTGGCCACGAGCGTGACCAGCAGGCGGCTCACGGCCGGGCCGTACGTGACGGTGACGACCAGGTCGACGGTGCGGTCGGCCCGGGCGGCGGTGACGATCGAGGTGTCGGTTGCGGTACGCGCGACCTCGGGGATGGTGAGGATGTCCAGCACCGGGATCTCGATGCGGTAGTCGTCGATCACCGACTGCCGCTTGAGTGGGCCGAGGATGCCGTCGACCTGGGTCTTCAGCAGCGTCATGCCCGGCTTGGTGATCCGCGCGTCGCCGACCAGCCCGATCAGGCCGGCGCGCAGCATGAACTCGATCGCATCGAGGGTGCGCACCAGGTCGACGTGCAGCAGGCTCGCGTCGGAGGTGAACAGCCTCCCGTCGGCGAAGTGCAGACTCTCCCCGGTGATCAGCGTCGGGTCGATGATCGGCGTGAGGTTGGCCTCGGACAGGCCCTTGATCTCAGCCGGGCTGTACTGCTTGGCCACCGGGATGGCGACCCCGCGGATCTTCTTCAGCACGATGCTGTGGTGCACCGGCAGTCCGGCCACGGCGGCCATCGCGGCGGTGGCCGCGTCACCGTCCGCGCCCCGGGCGGCGATCATCACCATCCGGCTGGTGCTGCTCTTGAGCGGGTTCGCGGCTGTCGTGATGTCCGCGACGTAGGTGGGGCCCTTCTCGGTGGCCGGGTTGACCATGGCGAACCCGAGCCGCCGCTGGCCGGCCGCGGACATCGTCTCCACGTGCGCCTTGAGCGCGTGCAGCCCGGTGGGCGCGCCCGCACCAGCGGGGTTGCCGACGCCCGACTCGTTGGCCAGCGACACCATGGTCACGTCGTCGGCGGCCTCCAGACCGCCGAGCGCGGCGGCGTAGTCGTCGCCGGCGACCTTGACCCCGTACACCTTGGCTGGACGCGGGTCCTGCAGGAACGCCAGCTCCAGGGAGTTGTAGAGGGCGTTGCGCACCACGTTGCCGGCCTGCCGGCGGGCGAAGTTGGTGACCGCGTCGTCGAGAGTCTCGATCCGGACCGGCGTGTTCGCCGGCGCCGAGCCGCCGTCGGCCGTGGCCGGCGCCTTACCCACCACGGCAATGACGCCCGGTGAGCGCTGGGCCAGCGGCGCCGGTGGCGGCACGATCCGGACCTCGATGAACGGGAATGCTGCTGTCGGTGCCACGGGTCCTCCCGGACGAAGTTGCTGTTGCGGTCTGGGGTCTCAGGTCGTCACGGCGGCGAGGCCGATGCCGCTGCGGGCGAGCCACTGGCCGGCCCGGGCGAACCGGGCGGCCCGCTTCTGTGCGTCGGTGCCGGTGTCGCCGCCGGGCCAGCCGTCGTCGTCGAACGTCTCGACGGGGACCACCCAGACGGCGACCACCCGATGTCGTCGCCGGACGTCGTCCGGTGCGGGCACGTCCAGGCCCAGCTCCTCGGCGCGGGCCCGCACGAGGCGGGTCTCGACGAGCAGGTCGGCCAGGGAGAAGCCCTGGTCGCGGATCAGCACGGCGGCGGCGAACGGCAGCGGACGCGGGGTCGGCGGGGCGGCTGGCGGCGCCGCGTAGCGCAGCTTCACCGTGGCCCCCGCGGCCTGCCCGCGCATCCGCGTCACCAGGTCGCCGGCGTTCGCCGCGCCGACACCCGCGAGCAACCGGTCCAGGTGTGCGTCGGTGAACGCGGCCGGCTGGTGCAACCCGGCCCGCAGGCGGGCCACCAGCCGGCTCCGGCGCTCGGTCTCCAGTTGCGCCGGGTCGGCCGGCAACGCGCCCAGGTCGGCGACGATCTGCGGATCCACGTCGAAGGCGGGCACCGCCACGTCGAGGTCCTCGACCCGGTCCCGGGCTGCGCTGGTCCGCACCACCAGGCTGCCCCGCCACAACGCGTCGATCCGCAGCGCCGCACCGCCGAGCCCGTGCAGGCGCACCCGCAGCTCGGTGCGGGTGGTGCCACCGGAGCCCAGCCACTCCCCCTCGGCCACCGTGACGGGAGCGGCGGCGAAGCCGAGGGTCAGCTCGTCGAAGACCGCCGCGTACGGTGGCGCGACCGGCATCGCCTCGGTGTCGTACGCGGCCTCGACCAGGTGCGCCAGGGACGCGTCATCGAAGAGCGCGGCGCGGGTGCCCGGATCGGCCAACCGCACCAGCACCCCGTCGACGAAGTCCACCGCACGGCCTCCCCGCTGCCCGCGCCGGTGCACAGTGCCCGGCTCGGCACGAGGATCGCGAAGGGCCCGTCACCGGACCGTCACCGCCACCGTCACCGTTGCCCGCCGCCGCCGCGACTGTCGGAAACTGAGCACCCGCACAGCTCTCCGCAGCCCCTGCCGTCCGTCCTCAACGGCGGCAGGGCGCGGCGCGGCTGGAGGCGGCCTCACCCATGAGCGTGATACCTCACAGTCATATTGATGCCTCACAGTCATCACGCTCATCCGCACATGCGCCTCCGACTGCTCTCACCCACCGTGAGACACCCTCCGCGCGAGCCGGTTAGCGATCGGCGGGCGAAGCTCCGTGCAGGACCACACGGAGAGGATGTGGGGCGCTGGTGGCGAGATCGCCGAACACGGCGAACAGCAGGGCGTACTGACCGGCCGGCTCGTCGACGAGCAACTCGCCAGCGTCAATGACCAGCAGGGTGAGCGGGTCGGCATCCAGCCGGTCCCGGAGCACGTCGGAGAGGGCGTCCCAGGTGCTCCCCAGGTGGGCCGGCAGGGCCAGCGCAACGGCCAACGCGGCGAAGAGCGCGGGCCGGGTTCGAGCTGCTCCACCGGACAGCACCACCGCGCCGGGCAGCTCCGGGACGGCGCCGCGACAGACCGTCAACCAGTCGGGCAGCCGACCGTCGTCCTCGTCGTACATCAGGTTTCTCCTGGTCTGGCTTGTGCGACGACGCCGGGGGCCGGCCGGACGCAGCCGGCCGGCCCCCGGTCGGTCAGAGCCGGTAGAAGTCGGTGTAGTGGTTGGGTGAGAACCAGGTGACCCCGGTGCTGCGGTTCACCACGATCCGGTACGCGTCCCGGGCGGCGCCCTGGGTCCGCGGGTAGACGTCGTACTCGTAGTAGGTGGCGTTGGTCGGCAGTTGACCCTCGTAGTTGTAGAACCGGCCGCCGGCGAAGTTGGATTTGCCGCCGCTCCAGGAATACCAGCCGCGGCTGGTCGGGAAGCCCTTGGCGGACCAACCCGAACGGGCGGCACGGGCGTCCGCGCAGCGGCTGACATTGCAGGAGCTGTAGACCGCCGCCGAGGCAGAGTCGGTCAACCGCGGGGCCACCACGGACGGGCCGACCAGCGCGGCGGCGACCATGGTGAGGAGCAGGGCGAGAGTGGTGGTACGCCGGCGGATCGCGCCGAGCGTGGCCAACGGGGACACGAGGGTGGACACAGGCTGCCTCCAGACCATCCAGTCGATCGATCCGCATCACTGTCGGATCAGCCCCAGTCTCACCGTTGCCGGTCGACGGCGACAGCCCCGTCGCCCCAACTGCGCCACAATGCTCGGTGAACCCCGCACGACCCTCCGCCCTCGTGGGCCCTGACGGCGTGGCTACGGGCAAATCGGTCATCGGTTGTTAGCGTGAAACGCGGATCCGCGACCGTGGAGGGGTGCCATGACGGACGCCCCCGATGGGAGGCCGAGGCCCGCGGACCAGTGGCGACACCGGGGCGTTCGAGGGCTGACCATCGCCCGCGACGCGAGCGTCCGGGGTTGGCGGTGGTGGGCACGGCACTGGGATCGACTGGTCGCGGCCCTCCAGGACGAGGCCCCCGTCGGCTCCGGCGCGGCCCCGCCGCTCTCCGGCCCCCTCGTGGAGCAGCGCGACGCGCCCCGACTGATCGCGGTCCCGGCACGCGGATACGTTTACTCGTTCCACATCCGCGCCACCTTCGCCTGGTCGTCGTCGACGAGCCTGCGCTCCGAGGTACTGAGCTGGTACGTGCAGTACTTCCAGCCCAACGCGATCCAACGGCTGACCCGGCTCGCCGCCGACGCAGCCCGGAACCTGCCGCCGCATCGCGCGGGTGACCTGGAGGTGGCGTTGCGGCAGGCGCTCGCCGACGATCCGGAGTGGTCCTACGAGCGGGGTGACATCGTCATCACCTGCCGCCCCGACGCCGCCGTCCGGCTCGACGAGCGGATCATGCCGGCGCTCCAACCACACGTCGACCGACTGCTCGAACTGGAGTACCAGTTCGACGAGCAGGTGCGCAAAGCCCGGTACGCCGAGGAACTGAGCCGCCAGTGGGCCACGCTCCTGAACACCCACGCCGACGACCAGGACGTCGCCGACGCCCGCGACCACATGCTCACCACTCAGCGGGAAGCCGCCCGCTGGATCACCGAACTCCTACGCCGCCACGCCGAACACCCGCAGGAAGCGACCGCGTCCCCAATCCCGCCCCAGAGCCGCCCTTCGAGATCACTTGATGGTGAGTAGCGATTCAGGGCTACAAACAGCTACAGAGCATCAAGTGATCATGCGTCGGGGAGACGGAGCCCTGGCCGGTGCGTTTTCGCTGGTCTAGCCGCCGAAGCTCAGCGCCTGCCGCAGATCCACGTCCAGGCTCTCGTTGTACTGCGGATCGGGCTCAGCCCCGCCAGCGCTGAGGACGGTGCTGAAGAAGCATCTGGCGCCAACGGCGAGGATCACGCGAAAGATGTCCGTGTCATCGAGACCGTGAGCGCGCAGGCCCGCGACGTCGGCCTCGGTGATGGAGTTCGCGTCGGCCGCGGCCTTCCCGGCGAAGTTGACGACTGCGACCTCCTGCGCGGAGAGACCGGCGTCGCCGTGGTCTGACGCGATGGCGGCGACGGTCGACGCGTCGAAGAACTTGTCGCGTAGGACCTTTCCATGAGCCAGGCCGCAGTAGGAGGACTTCAGGGCCCGAGCCGCGGCGAGGGTCGCCAACTCATAGCGGCGCAGCTCCATCCCGGCCTTCACCGCACCGTTGAGCTGCTGCCATGCCAGGTACACCGCCGGGCTGTGGGCGAACAACCTGGTGTAGTTGGGCAGGTAACCCATCGCCTTCGTGTCGGTATCGAACATCCGCTCGGTGTCCGGCGACTGCTCTGCCTGCTGCAGAAAACTCATCCGACTCCTCCCCATGCTTGGACGTACGCCAGCGGATCATGCGGGCGCTCCAACCGCACGTCGACCGGCCAATACCCACGCCAACGACCAGGACGTCGCCGATGCCCGCAACCACATGCTCATCACGCAGCGGGAAGTCGCCCTTCAAGATCACTTGATGGTGAGTAGTGATTCAGAGCTACAAGCAGCTACAGCGCATCAAGTGATCATGCGCGGAGACCGCGATTGGCGAGGATGGCGAGGGTTTCCTTACGGACCTGAACCGGATCTGCGGTTAGGCGCCGATGACTGAAGCGGACGACGAGAATTCCGACGGTGGCGAGTAGCGCGTCGCGGCGGAGGTCGATCTCGCGTTCGACCAGGTCACCGTGGCTGGTCGCACCGTCCAGCTCGATGTTGACCCGTTCCGCCTCGGCGAACATGTCGAGGTAGATGGTCCGGGCGCTAACGCGCACCCGTTCCTGCCGAATAAACACTGGCATGCCCGGTCCGGTGAAGACGTGATCATGGCCCCAGATCTCCAATGGGCTCCGACAGCCAGCAGCGAGCCGATCCATCAATCCGCGCAGCGCCTTGCGGTCGGGCAACCTCGGCACCTCGCCGAGAGCGGTGACAAGCCTCTGCGGGGTGGTAAGCCGGCCGTTGACCGCACGGATGAGCAAGCTTGGTCGGTCGACCGTAGGCAACAGCGGCCAGCAGTCCACCAAAGTCCGGTCGAGCCGGGTGACCGGTAAGCCACCTCGGATCACCACGTGCGGAGGCTCAACCGCGAAGCCGGGACGGTGACGCACCACGAGGTGTGGCCACGAACGCCGACCCGATCCGGTGGGCAGATCGAGATGCACGGGCGCGCGCGGCGGTTGACGCCGCAGGCCCCACACGTCGAGCGCGCTCAGGCGGCTGAGTGCGGCATAGCGACCTCCGTACGCCAGCGCGGCCCGGCGAGCCAGTTCCGGCTCGATTCGCGCGAGGACCGGCAGCTCGGATTGAGTGTCCCGAAGGAGCTCAGCATCGACGTAGACCTCCGGCAGCACCCGGACCATCCGACCGGCCCGGCAGGCGCCCTGGAGTGTCCAGGGTGGCGCAACGCTGAGCATGTCGCGCCGTGTGGCAAGTCCACCACGTCGATCGAGCAGGTTCTGCAGGCGCGCGTCCACAAGCCCACCCTGCCGTTGAACACCTCCTCCTGGGAGCTGCTGTGGATAGCGACAGCACGTGTGGACAAAGACCGGGTCCTATCAATCTGTGGTACGCGCCCGCCAGTCGTGGTGCAGCCCCAATAACTGATCGGCCACCCGCGGCTCCCGCCCGAATCGCGCCCAGCCTGCCGATAAGTACGCCGAGCAGAGCCGGGAGCCGCGTCAGGAGCGTCCTCGTTCCGTCATCTCTGCCGGTCTCGTGTGGATGCTGAAACCCGACACTCAACGGTCTTCCTGTCAGAGTGACAATAAGTCTATGTTTGATTCATGTCTGACGATCGCTGGGTTCCGCCGACCGTTCTACTTGCGGTCGACCTCGTCATCCTGACCTTGCGGGATTCTTGCCTCCACGTGCTGTTGATCGAGCGCGGGGTTGAGCCCTATCAGGGTGCCCTGGCCCTACCGGGCGGTTTCCTCAACCACGAAATGGAAGATCTCGTGACGGCGGCCCACCGAGAGCTTGCCGAGGAGGCTGGCTTGGGGCCGGATCAGTTGCACCTCGAACAGCTCGGCATCTACGGTGCGCCGGATCGGGATCCGCGGGGGCGGGTGATCTCTGCGGTCTACCTGGCCATCGCCCCTCGGTTACCCGAGCCAGTAGCCGGAACTGATGCAAGCAAGGCGTGTTGGACCCCGGTGGCGCAGGTGCTGTCCGGCGAAGTGCAGCTCGCCTTCGATCATGTGCAGATCCTGACCGACGGTGTCGACCGGGCGCGGGAGAAGTTGGAGCGGTCGGCGCTCGCCACGGCCTTTTGCGGTCCGACCTTCACGATCGCGGAGCTTCAGGACGTCTACGAAGCGGTATGGGGCGTGACGCTCGACCCGCGGAACTTTTACCGGAAAGTGCAGAGCGCGGACGGCTTCATCCTCCCCGCCGGCCCAAGTCGCAAGACCGAAGGGGGCCGTCCCGCTCGACTGTTTCGTCCTGGGCCCCGCACGACTCTTCACCCTCCGATGACCCGACCCCACGGCCAGGCAGACAAGGAGTCAGTGTGAGCACAAACAGCGGTCTCGTCGTGATCCTCACGGCGTTGAACCTCGAGTACGAAGCGGTTCGCGACCAGTTGACCGACCTCCGGGTGCGTCGACACACGGCCGGCACCCGCTTCGAGGTCGGCCGGATCGACCAGACTGAGTGCCGGGTCGCCCTGGGGCTTGTCGGCAAAGGCAATCATCCGGCGGCGGTGCTCGCGGAGCGGGCGATGGCTCAGTTCTCCCCGGCCGCCGTGCTGTTCGTGGGAGTTGCCGGCGGTCTATGGCCCAATATCTGCCTCGGCGACGTCGTCGTTGGCAGCAAGATCTACGCCTACCACGGTGGCACCAGCCAGGACGACGGCCTGAAGGCCAGGCCAAAGGCGTGGGAAATCCCCCATGAGGCGGACCAGATCGCCCATCACGTCGCCAGGTCCACCGCCTGGCGTCGCGTTCTTCCCGCAGGCGCAGCGCCCGATGTCCATTTCGGGCCGATCGCCGCGGGAGAGGTCGTGCAGGACTCGGGGATCTCCGAACAGGCCCACTGGATCCGCGAGCACTACAACGATGCCGTGGCGATTGAGATGGAAGCGGCCGGTGTGGCGCAGGCCGGGCACCTCAACCGCGCCCTACCCGTGGTGGTCGTCCGCGGCATCAGCGACCACGCAGACGGCAGCAAGGCAGCAACCGACCAGCAGGCCTGGCAACCGAAGGCCGCACGTCACGCCGCAGCGTTCGCCATCGCGCTGGCGCGAGAACTGATCATCGACGGGCCGACCAGCCGAGACGGCGCGGCCCGGGACGGGAGCCCCACGATGCCGATGACCAACCGCAACATCGCCACCGGGAATGCCCACGTCGGGGTGCAGGCCGGGCAGATCTACGGCAACGTCAACGTCGGCGCTGAGGTTGCTCAGCCGATCGACCTTGCAACGAGTATCGCGGACTTCCGAACGCATCTCAAACAGGCCCACCTCGACGGACAGTTGGACGAAGAAACCTATGCCGCTGCCGAGTCGGAACTGGATGCGGCAACGGAATGCGTCTCGGCGGGCACGTCCGAAAAGAAGAGTGGCCTGCTGGTCGCGCTCAAGCGGTTGCGGGGCCTGGTAGCCGACGTGGCAGAGCTGGCGGCGCGGCTTGCGACGATCATTGCTGTGGTACGGGGCACGTCATGACGACAATGGCTGCGACCAACGTCGCCGAAGGGGATGCGCATGTCGGGGTTCAGGCAGGGGTAGTCCATGGTGACGTCAACTTCTACCGAGTGCCGCCGGGCTCCAGTCCGGAGGAAAAATTTGTATCCGCGTTGAGGTATCTCGACGGGCGGGTTCGTGATCAGGCGCGCACGCTGATCGAGCAGGCGGTCGTCGGTGGGTACGTCACCTCGAAGGTCCGGTTCTACCGACTCATCGCCCTGCTGAGCGGACGCACCCTGCGTCAGCTCTCCGACGAGGAGTTGGATCACCTCACCGCCATTTGCGCTGACTTCTCCCACCTCGAAGATCATGACGAGTGGGCCGCGGGCTCGAAAGTGATCACCCATCACCTCCTAGCCCCCGTCAGCGTCACCGAGACGGACCAAGTGATCAAGGAAATCGATGCATTGAACCAGCGTCAGCGCGACGAGATCTATGGTCACCTCGAAGCGCTGCTCGACGGCGCGCTGCAGGAAAAGATGTGGCGAAAGTCTGTCGCCCTGGCGGATTCGCAGCGCACTGCGAACGACCGGTTCAACCGGGTCTGGAAGTTCTTTCATCCCGCACCCGCTCAGCCTCGCACCCCACCGGTTCAACCTGCTGCCGTCGGGCTTCGCGACTGGCTGCGCGCTGGCGTTGGCGCAGCTGTCTTCGTCCTCGCTGTGGTGCAGCTGGCCATACTGATGGCGGCACGCGGCACGCTCGACCCGTTCCTAGGTTTGCTCGCGGCCCTGGTCGGTCTGGCCGCTTTTTGCATCGGCGGAGCGGACCGGTATTACCGAGGAACACGGCTGCACGCGAAGGAAGCACAGATCCGTCCACCACAGCAGCGGCGACGCGAAGCGCCACCGGAGGGCTTCGCCCGCAAGGTTGACAGGCTCTTCGACCGCTACTTCGGCCGATACGTGCCTGATGGCACCGACCGGTCCTACTGGCGCGCCCAGACAGCCGGGATCCAGCGGCATCTCCGCGACGAAGTGGTCGAGCTTTACCGGGAGCAACGCATCGAGGCCGACCGAATCGCCTGGCTGGTGCGGCATCTCGTAAGCGATGTACGAGGGCAATGGGAGCGGGACACGCTGACGGCGTACCGGCTACGGCTGCGCGTCCCCGCCCGGACGAAGGCGCTCCACGTCGGTGGACTTGCTCTCCTCGCTGCTGGGAACCTCTGGGTCGTGCCCGCCGTCATGGCCGGCGCCCCCTTGTCCGGCACAGGCTGGCTACTGCTCGCGGCGGCGTCTGCGGTGCCAGCCGTGCGCTCGTCGTTCCGGATCGTCGCCGAACAACGCAGAGTCGCCGACGACCAAGCGGAACGAGCCGACAAGGAAACCGCCCGCTGGAAGGCGTACCACCGGTGGTGCCACAAGCTGTCCGACAAGCCGTCAGACATCGAGATGGCCGCTTGGTTGGAGAGCGACCGTAAGGTCTTAGTAGACCAAGCCATGCAGCAGTACCGACTGCACCCGAGCCAGGTGATCGCGCACGCCTTCATCGAGGCCCCGGCTCCCTCCTGCAAGAAGGCGCGGTACCCCCAGGGACCGTGGCGTTACTCCAGGTACCGCCTGCTGCTGTTCCTGCTTACCGACGACGGCGTCCGACAGGTGAACATCGACCTCGATTTCGAAACCAGCGCAAGCCGCACCACCCAACGGCTCAACTACCGCTTCGACGCCCTCGCCGCAGTCCGGATCGACGGCATCGCCACACAACAGCAGACCTTCGAACTGACACTTTTTAACGGAAAACCCATCTCCATTCGGATTAGCGAACCTGACGACGAGTCGCTCCAGCACGACGAGAACGCCGCCAAGATCGCGGAGCTGTCGCTGGACGCCGCAGGACTCAGTCACACCCTGCACGTCCTCGAAGGCGTCGCTGCCGAAGGCAAGGAATGGGTGAAGCACCGACGCCATCGTGCCGACAAACGACTCGCCAACCTCACGAGCGCCATCCGTGGGCTCGACTAAGCCCTGGTCACATCCCTCCCCTATAAGGGATCGTGTCGAAATAGCTCAGCTGCCAACGATCACAAGGACACCCACCGAGCACGTCACGACGGCACGTCGCGGCGGCGGAAGCCGGCCACGCCGACGGCGAGCAGGGCTGCGGCCACCGCCGTCAGCACCACCAGCGGCAGCACCGCCGGGTCGACCGCGGGCACGGACGGCACATGGGTGTACGGCGAGACGTTGAGCGCGGCCTGGGGCAGCTTGAGCACCGCGCCGAGTTGCCCGAGGAGCAGGAAGATCAGCAGGGCTGTCCAGGACAGCACCACGGACCAGCGGGGCAGCAGCCCGAACAGGGTGGTCACCACCCCGGCGACCACGAGCAGGGCGGGCAGTCGCAGCAGCGCGGCGCCGCCCAGCTCGACAGCCTTGCCGAGCGGGTCGTCGGTGACGAGGCCGTAGCCGAGGCCGGTGGTCACGCCGGCGAGCAGCAGCAACGCGACCGCGCCGAGCGCCGCGGCGAGGACCTGGGTGCCGAGCCAGCGGATACGGCTGACCGCCGTGGCGAGGGC
Organism: Micromonospora sp. M61; assembly: GCF_018070245.1. Lineage (NCBI taxonomy): Bacteria > Bacillati > Actinomycetota > Actinomycetes > Micromonosporales > Micromonosporaceae > Micromonospora > Micromonospora sp. M61. Next base: position 24,436 of record NZ_JAGPYA010000043.1, read on the forward strand.
GGCTTCGAGGACGCCGTCGGTTTCGTCGCCGCGTACCCGGAGCAGGGCCTGCACCACGTACGCGCCGATGGTCAGCGCGAAGAGGCCGAGCATCGCGGCCAGGTACGCGTCGAGGAGGTTGGCTCCGCCGCCCATCGCGTTGATCGCCTCGGCGGCGGCCGGATTCTGGTCGATCATGGCGTTGAACTCGTCGCCGGCGATGCCCATGGAGAAGCCGAGTACGGCCACCCCGACCGCCCAGCCGAGGAGCGTGCCGCGTTGCATCCGCCAGGCCAGCCCGGCCGGGCTGAGCAGCCGTGGCGTGCCGCTCGCCGGTCCGCGTCGGGGCGCGATCAGCCCGGCGCCCAGGTCGCGGCGCTCCGCGAGGGCGTACGCGAGTGCCACCCCGGCGAGCAGCAGCGCGACGGGTAGGGCGAGGACCCACCAGCGTTCGCCCTCGAAGGCCCGCACCTGGTTGCCCCAGCCGAGCGGGGAGATCCATGAGGGCCAGGCGCTCTGCACCCGGGTGCCGTCGGCGCTCTGCTCGCCGAGCACGTCGCCGGCGGCGCGTAGCACGAAGGAGAGCCCGACGGTGGCGGCGGCGAGCGCGTTGGCGCCCCGGGAGGTGACGGAGAGCTGGGCGGTGACGGCGGCGATCGCCGTGAAGGCGACCCCGACACCGCCGATCGCGGCGGCTGCGGCGAGGGAGCCGGCCAGCGGTAGGCCGGCGCCGATGAGGGCGAGCGCGAGCAGCCCGGCGGCCAGCACGTTGGCGGCGACGATGACGAGCAGCGCGGCGGTCAGCGGCGCGTACCGGCCGACCACTGAGGCGCCGAGCAGCTCCGCCCGGCCGGTCTCCTCGTTCTGGCGGGTGTGCCGGGTCACCGCGAAGGTGCTCAGGAGGGCGACGATCAGGGCCAGCGTCACGTACGTTTCGGCGACCACCACCGCGCCGAGCTCGGTGCCGGCGATGGGGCCGTTGAAGGCGCGGGCGACCAGGCTGGACGCCGAGGTGGTGGAGTATGCCTGGCGGGCCGCCTGGTCCGGGTAGATGCCGGCGACGCTGGCCGCGAGGGCGTAGCCGAGCAGGGGTGTGCCGAGGACCCAGATCGCGAGCCGGATCCGGTCGCGGCGCAGCACGAGCCGGGCCAGCAGCGCGGTGTTGGTCAGCGCGCTCACCGGGCACCGGCCTGCGGGGCGCCGGCATCCGAGGCGGCACCGGCATCCGAAACGGCGGGAGCACCGGCGCCGGCGGCGGGGTTGTCGCCGTAGTGGCGCAGGAAGAGCTGCTCCAGGGTCGGTGGGGTGCTGGTGAGGGCGCGGACGCCGAAGCGGATGAGCTGGCCGAGCAGCGCGTCGATGTGCGCGGGGTCGACCTCCAGGTGGGTACGCCCGTCGACCTCGTGCACGTCGTGCACGCCGGGAAGCGTGTCCAGGCCGGTGACCGGCCGGGCGGTCTCGACGGTCACCGCCGTGCGGGTGAGGTGGCGCAGCTCGGTGAGGGTGCCGGACTCGACGGTGCGGCCCTCGCGGATGATGCTGACCCGGTCGCAGAGGGCCTCGACCTCGGCGAGCACGTGGCTGGAGAGCAGCACTGTGGCGCCGGCCTGCTTGACCCGCCGGACCTCGTCCTGGAACACCGCCTCCATCAGCGGGTCGAGGCCGGAGGTCGGCTCGTCGAGCACGTACAGCTCCACGTTGGAGGCGAAGGCGGCGACGATGGCGACCTTCTGCCGGTTGCCCTTGGAGTACGTGCGACAGCGGCGGGTCGGATCGAGGTCGAAGCGGTGGAGCAGCTCGTCGCGACGACGCCGGTCGAGGCCGCCGCGCAGCTTGCCGAGCAGGTCGATGGCCTCCCCGCCGGTGAGGTTGGGCCAGAGGTTGACGTCGCCGGGCACGTACGCCAGCCGGCGGTGCAGACGGACCGCGTCGCGCCACGGGTCGGCGCCGAGCACCTGGGCGTCGCCGGAGTCACTGTGGAGCAACCCGAGCAGGATCCGGATGGTGGTGGACTTGCCGGAGCCGTTGGGCCCGAGGAAGCCGTGCACCTCCCCCTGCTCGACCCGCAGGTCCAGCCCGTCGAGTGCCCGGATCGCGCCGAACGTCTTGACCAGGTTGCCGATCGAGATGACGGGCATCGCCCCTCCTGCGGTTGGCTGCGTCGACCGATCTCACTGTACTGACCAACGGTCAGTCGAATCAACGGTGATCGTGCCCACCGGTCAGGACGTCGCTAGGCTGGCCGGCATGACCGCCGATCCCGCGGACGACACCCGTACCCGGATCCTGCGCGCCGCGCTCGACCTGTTCGCCGAGCACGGCTACCAACGCACCTCGCTGCGCCAGATCGGCGAGCGGCTGCGGCTGACCAAGACCGCGATCCTGTACCACTTCCCGACCAAGGAGAACCTGCTCGCCGCCCTGGTCGAACCACTGGTGGTTGACTTGGAGGCGCTGCTCGACACCGCGCAGACGCAACCCACCGAGCGGGCCCGGTGGACGGTGCTGGAGGGGTGGGTCGACATCATGCTCGCCCATCGCCGACCGCTCGGCATGCTCTTCCACGACATCGCGCTGATCGGCCGGGGCGACACGTACCACCGGTTGATAGTGATCGCGATGCGGGCCAACGACCTCATCGCGGGGCCGGATGCCGGACGTCGGGAGCGGGTCCGGGCGGTGCAGGCGGTCGCGTCGTGCAGCGATCCGATCGTCTTCTTCACCGACGTGTCCGACGAGGTTCTGCGCGCCGACATGCTCGACGGCGTACGCCGACTGCTGACCGCACCGACCGCGGACGCCGCAGGTCCGCCGGACGCCGACCCGACGGGCGCGGCCGTGGGCCCGGCGGCTGCGGCTCTGGCCCACGCGAGCCGGCCGGACGCGGCGCCGGGCGGCGGGGCGGCTGCCCGTCGGCGGCGGCCCGGTCGACCGCCGGCGCTGGGTCGGGAGCAGGTCGAGGCGGCCCGGCGGATGCACGCGGCGGGCACCCACTCGGTGGACGCCATCGCCGCCACGTTGGGTGTCTCCCGGGCCACCGTCTACCGCCACCTCGACGGGCAATAATGAGACAGTTTTAGCGACGGTTTCGAGACGGTTGTGAGCGGATGCTCAGGCCGCCAGGGTGGCGTAGCGGCCGTTGCGGTCCAGCAGACTGTCGTGGGTGCCGGCCTCGACGATCCGGCCGTGGTCGAGCACCGCGATCTGGTCGGCGTCGCGCACTGTGGAGAGCCGGTGCGCGATGGTGATGGTCGTCCGCCCCTCGGCCAGCACGTCGAACGCGCGTTGCACGGCACGCTCGGTCTCGGTGTCCAGCGCGCTGGTGGCCTCGTCGAGGACCAGGATGCGGGGGTCGCGTAGCAGCGTGCGGGCGATGGCGAGCCGCTGCTTCTCGCCGCCGGAGAAGCGGTGGCCGCGGGAGCCGACAGTGGTGTCGTACCCGTCGGGCAGCCCGGCGATCAGGTCGTGGATCTGGGCTGCGCGGGCGGCGTCCTCGATCTCGGCGTCGGTGGCGTCCGGTCGGGCGTAGCGCAGGTTCTCCCGGACGGTGGTGTGCAGCAGGTACGTCTCCTGGCTGACCACGCCGACGATCGCGGCCAGGTCGGCCAGTCGCAGGTCGCGCAGGTCGACGCCGTCGATGGTGACCCGGCCGCCGGTCGGGTCGTGCAGCCGGCTGACCAGTCCGGCGAGGGTGCTCTTGCCGGAGCCGGTCTCACCGACCAGGGCGAGGCTGGTGCCGGCGGGCACGTCCAGGGTGATCCCGGCGAGTGCCGCGGTGTCGCTGCCCGGGTAGCCGAAGGTGACGTCCTCCAGGCGCAGGTGGCCGCGCACCCGGGCCGGGTCGAGGCGGACCGGCTCGGTGGGGTCGGCCACGTCGACGGGCAGGTCCAGGTATTCGAAGATCCGGGCGAACAGCGCCAGCGACGCGGTGAGCGAGACGCCCACGTTGAGCAGACCCATCAGTGGTCGGAACAGGCCGCCCTGCAGGGCGGTGAACGCCACCAGGGTGCCGATGCTCAGCGTGCCGGCGGTGCCGGGCAGGCCCGCGGCGAGGTAGATGACCGCCGGTACGGCGGCGAAGATAATGCTCATCGAGGCCATCCGCCAACGGCCGGCCAACTCGCTGCGCAGTTCCAGGTCGACCAGGCGGGCCGACGAGGTGGTGAACCGGTCGACCAGAGCGGGGCCGGTGCCGAGGGTCTTGGCCAGTTGCACGCCGCTGATCGAGAGCCCCTCCTCGACGGTGACGTTGAGGTCGGCGAGTTCGCGTTGCCGTTCGGCGGTGATCTCGCGGCGCATCCGGGCGACGCGGCGGGTCAGCCAGATGGCGGGCGGCAGCACCACGAGCGAGACCAGGGAGAGCTGCCAGGAGAGCGCGACCATGGCGACCGCTGTGGCGACCACAGTGGTGAGGTTGGACGCGACGGCGGTGGCGGTGGACGTAACCACCGACTGCATGCCACCGATGTCGTTGGTGATCCGGGACTGCACCTCGCCCGTGCGGGTGCGGGTGAAGAAGCCGAGCGACTGGCGCTGGAGGTGACTGAAGACGTCGGTGCGCAGCCGGTGCATGACCTGCTGGCCGACCTGGGTGGAGATCCAGGTCTGTACGACGCCGAGGGCGGAGGTCACCGCGGCCACGGCGACCATGCCGACGACCAGCCAGACCAGCAGGGTCACGTCGCCCTGGGGTAGGGCGCTGTCGATCACGGCACGCAGCAGGAACGGGCTGGCCATCGCGATGATCGAGGAGAGGACGATGATCGCGGTGACGGCGGCCAGCGCGGGACGGTGGGGGGTGAACAGGCGGCCGATGCGACGCAGCGACACCTGGCGGGCCTGCGTCTTCTCTTCGGCGCTGACGGTGTGGTGGCCGCGGTCGCGGCCCATGGGGGTGCGTTCCAAGGGGCACTACCTTCCGGTCAGGGAAACATTACTGAGGTTACCTCAACATGAGGGAACAACCGCATCGGCTGCTACGGTATTCCGGTGATCGAGCACACGTCCGACGGCGCGGACGACGAGAGCCTGGCCGAGACGTTCTGGGCGGTGGCGTCCCGTCTGCGCCGGCAGACCCGGGAGTCGTTGGCGCCCTGGGACATCACCCCCAGCCAGTCCCGGGCGCTCGGTGTCCTGGGCCGGCACGGCGAGGTCCGCCCCGGCACGCTCGCCGAGCACCTGCACATCGCACCCCGCTCGGCGACCGAGGTCGTCGACGACCTCCAGACCCGTGGGCTCGTCGAGCGCCGGCCCGACCCGGCCGACCGACGGGCGACCCTGGTCGCGCTCACCGAGGAGGGCAACCGGGTCAGCGCCGCCATTCGGGCCGCCCGCCGGGCCGAGGCGGACCGCTTCTTCGGCCACCTGGACGACGCCGACCGAGCCGAACTGTCCCGCATCCTGCGCACCCTGCGCGCCTGACACCACGGGTTTACCCACACCGGGCGGGGGTAGCCAGCGGCCCCGTTCGGGGACGAGGTGACAGGAGGACGCTGTGTCGCTGGTGCCACACCTGATCCACCGCCCCGCCTGATGTGCGGGATCAGCGGGGAGGCCCGATTCGACGGTCGCTCCCCCGACGCGGCGGCGGTCACCCGGATGACCGAGGCGATGCGCTCGCGCGGCCCGGACGACGAGGGCCTGTTCGCCGACGGATGGGTGACCCTCGGGCACCGCCGGCTGACCATCATCGACCTGTCCGACGCGGGCGGGCAGCCGATGGTCCGCGACGACCTGGGCCTGGCGCTGGTCTTCAACGGCTGCATCTACAACTACCCCGAGCTGCGCGAGGAACTGCGGAACGCCGGGTACGCCTTCCACTCCACCAGCGACACCGAGGTCATCCTGGTCGCGTACGCGCACTGGGGTGAACGGTTCGTCGACCACCTGGTCGGCATGTTCGCGATCGGCCTGGTCGACCGGCCGCGGCGGCGGCTGATCCTGGCCCGCGACCGGCTCGGCATCAAACCGCTCTACCTGGCCGAGACACCTGGGCGGCTGCGGTTCGCCTCCACCCTGCCCGCGCTGCTGCGGGCCGGCGACGTCGACACCAGCATCGACCCGGTGGCGCTGCACCACTACCTGTCCTGGCACTCCATCGTGCCCGCGCCACGGACGGTGCTGCGCGGTGTGCGCAAGCTGCCGCCGGCCACCCTGCGGGTGATCGAGGCGGACGGGCGCAGCCGCGAGGAGGTGTACTGGCGACCCGACTACGTGCGGGAGCCCGCCGACGCGGGGATGGACGCCGCCGACTGGAAGGCCGCCATCGGGGACGCGCTGCGCGCGGCGGTACGCCGACGGCTGGTCGCCGACGTGCCGGTCGGCGTGCTGCTCTCCGGTGGACTGGACTCCAGCCTCATCGTGGCGCTGCTCGCCGAGGCCGGGCAGCAGCACCTGCGGACGTTCAGCATCGGCTTCGACAGCCGCGACGGCGAGTCCGGCGACGAGTTCCACTACTCCGACCTGGTGGCCCGCGCGTACGACACCGACCACCAGCGGATCCGGCTGGCCGACGACGACCTGGTGCCCGCCGTACGGCGTGCCGTGCTGGCGATGACCGAGCCGATGGGCAGTCACGACGTGGTCGCCTTCCATCTGCTGTCCGAGCAGGTGGCGCAGCATGTGAAGGTGGCGCAGTCCGGGCAGGGCGCCGACGAGGTGTTCGCCGGCTACGGCTACCACCAGCCACTGGTGGAGGCACCCCGGCACAGCGCCGCCGAGACGTTCGCCGCCGCGTTCTTCGACCGCGACCACGACGAGCTGCGGGGCATCGTCGGCCCGGCGTACGCGCTTGAGCACGACGCAAGCCGGGAGCTGCTCACCGAACACCTCGCCGCGCCCGGGGCACAGACCGCGCTGGACGCCGTGCTGCGCCTGGACACCCACCTGATGCTCCCCGACGACCCGGTCAAACGGGTGGACAGCATGAGCATGGCGTGGGGGTTGGAGGTGCGTACGCCCTTCCTCGACCAGGACCTGGTCACCCTGGCCGCGCACTGCCCGCCGGAACACAAGGTCGCCCAGAACGGCAAGGGCGTGCTCAAGGAGGTCGCCCGGGAGGTGCTGCCGGCCGAGGTGATCGACCGTCGCAAGGGCTACTTCCCGGTGCCCGCGCTGCGCAACGTGGACGGCCCGGTGCGGCACCTGGTCGCCGAGGCGTTGCAGGCGCCGGCCGCGCGCGAGCGGGGGCTGTTCCGCCCCGAGTACGTGGCACAGCTGCTCGCCGAACCGGACCGGGCCGAGGCGGCGGCCGGCAGCAACAAGCTGTGGCAGCTCGGCCTGCTGGAGCTGTGGCTACAGACCCACGACATCCACTGAACGCCGCCGATCAGCCGGCAGTCGTGCGGGCGGCCAGGTCGTCGACGACGGCGCGCAGGTCACCGGTGCGCTCCAGCACCCGACGCTGCCGGGTCGCGCCGGTGCCGTCGCGGCGCAGCCGGGCCAGTTGCGCCAACACGTACCCCAGGTCGCCGTGGCGCAGCAGGGCCGGGGCGATCACTGCCATCAACTCGTCGACGAGCGCCCAGGCGGGGCGGGTGCCGCCGGCGCGCAGGTCGATCAGTTCGCCGTCGAGGCCGTCGTGGGCGGCCCGCCAGTGGGCGGCGGCGACCAGACAGTCGCGCACGGGCGGCGCGGTCACCCCGGCGCGTACGTCGTCGGCGAGGGTGGCGACCAGTGACCGGACCAGCGCGGCGACCAGCACCGCGTCGTCCACGTCCGGGCAGACGTCGCCCACCCGGATCTCCACCGTCGGGTAGGCCGACGACGGTCGGGCGTACCAGTAGACCATCGCGGCGTCGAGCATGATGCCGGCGGCGATCAGCTCGTCGACGGTCCGGTCGTAGTCGGCTGCGGAGTCGAAGTACGGCGTGGGGCCGATGCTGGGCCAGCGTTCCAGCTGCATGGACCGCCAACTGGCGTGGCCGGTGTCGTGCCCGTCGTGCAGCGGTGAGTTGGTGGTGATCGCCTGCACCACGGGCAGCCACGTCCGCAGGTGGTTGCAGACCTGCACGGCCAGTTCCCGGTCGGGCAGCCCGACGTGGACGTGACAGCCGCACACCGCCGGGTCGTGCGCCACCGGGCCGTAGCGGCGCGACATCGCGTGGTAGCGCGGCTCGTCGGGGACCGTCCGGTGCGGCTCGGCCACCGGGGTGGCGCCGATCGCCACCAGCCGTGCCCCCGCCGCCGTGGCGGCCTCGGCGGCGGAGTGGCGCAGCGCCACCAGGTGCGCGCGGAGCTCACTGAGGTCGGCGCAGACCGGGGTGACCATCTCCACCATGCTGTGCCGGAACTCCTGGCGGCTCTGGTCCCGGGCGGAGCCGCGAAGCGCGGACAGCACCTCGTCGGCCACCGGCAGGTTGCGCCCGCTGTCCGGGTCGAGCAGCAGGAACTCCTCCTCGACGCCGAGCGTGAGGGTGGACAGGTCGGGCACGGTGCCGGCGGTCGCCGAACGGTACTTCATGGTTTCTCGCCCTCCACTGCTGCGGCCGGCGCCTCGGTTTCCCGGCCCGGCCCGACGGCAAACGCCCGCTCAGGAGGTCGCCAGGGCCGCCGCGCGGGCGGTGAGGAAGGCCCGTTCGGCCGCGTTGTCCGTCAGGGCGACGGCTGTCCGGTACGCCTCGACGGCCTCCGCCTCCCGACCGAGGCGGGCGAGCAGGTCGGCGCGGACCGCGTGGTGCACGTGGTAGCTGTCCAGGTCGAGCCGATCCACCTCGGCCAGCCCCGCGGCCGGCCCGGCCACCTCGGCGAGCGCGACGGCCCGGTTCAGCGCGACCACCGGGCTGGGGGCGACGACCGTCAGGTGGTCGTACAGCTGGAGGATCTGACCCCAGTCGGTGCCGGCGCTTCGCGGCGCGGCGCTGTGCACGGCGGCGATCGCGGCCTGGATCTGGTACGGCCCGGGCCGGTCGCGGCGCAGGCAGCGGCGCACCAGCGCCTGCCCCTCGGTGATCAGCTCGGCGTCCCACCGGGCCCGGTCCTGGTTGGGCAGCGCCACCAGCTCACCTGCGGCGTTGGTCCGCGCGTTGCGGCGGGACTCGGTGAGCAGCATCAACGCGAGCAGACCGAGCGCCTCCGGCTCGTCCGGCATCAGCTCGACCAGCAGCCGGGTCAGCCGGATCGCCTCGACGCACAGCTCGGCGCGGACGAGCTGTCGCCCGGCGCTCGCCGTGTACCCCTCGTTGAAGATCAGGTAGAGCACCGCGAGCACCGCGTGCAGCCGGTCGGGCAGGTCGGCGTCGCGGGGCACGCGGTACGGGATCCGGGCGTTGCGGATCTTCGACTTGGCACGGACCAGCCGTTGCGCCATGGTCGCCTCGGGCACCAGGAAGGCCCGGGCGATCTCGGTGGTGCTCAGCCCACCGAGCAGGCGCAGGGTGAGCGCGACCCGGGCCGCCGGGGCGAGCGCCGGATGGCAACAGGTGAAGATCAGACGGAGTCGGTCGTCGCGCACGGGTCCCTCCTCGACGGGTCCGTCTGCGGCGAACAACAGGGCCGCCTGGGCGTGCCGGTCGACCCGGGACGCGTCGCGGCGAAGCCGGTCGATCGCCCGGTTCCGGGCCGTGGTGATGATCCAGCCGGCCGGACTGGGCGGCAGGCCGGTCGTCGGCCAGCGCGCCACGGCGACGACGAAAGCCTCCTGCACGGCCTCCTCGGCGAGGTCGATGTCGCCGAGGAGGCGAACCAGAACGGCGACCGCGCGCCCGTACTCCGCGCGGAACACCGCCTCCACATCCGGCACGGTCAGTCTCCGGCCCCTGCCTGGAAGGGGCGGACCTCGATCGGCAGCGTCGTGGCCAACGCGTAACGGCGGCCCACGTCCAGGGCGGCGTCCAGGTCGGGCACGTCGATGATCGTGATGCCGCCCAGGTACTCCTTGCCCTCGACGAACGGGCCGTCGGTGACCAGGACGTCGCCGTCGCGGGCGCGCAGCACAGTGGCGGTCTCCGGGCCGTGCAGTCCCTGGCCGAAGACCCACGAGCCGGTGGAGACCAACTCGGCGCGCAGCTCACCGAGCTGGCGCATCACCCCGGCCAGAAACTCCGGGTCCGGGGGCAGCTCACCCTGCGGCTGGTGAAGGCTGAGCAGGTACAGCGTCATCGTTCCTCCTCGCGGGGGGCCGGCCCGTCGCCGACCTCTCATCCTCCACACGATCGGCCGGGGCCCGGATCGACAGGCCGGCGGAAAGTTTCTCGGAGGCCGGCCCGGCCCCGGGGTCGGCGTGCCCTTTGCTCTGCACCCACGGATGCGACAGTCGGCGGCCCACCGAGGCGTCGCCTCGGTGGGTGCAGAGCAAAGGACGAAGGACAGGGGTACGGTCCGCCGCGGGCCGCGACCGGTGCCCGGTCGTCGCAACAGCCATGCCGGCGACGGTTGTGGGTAGACCCCGGTGTGGGCGACGGCATGCGGGTGGTCGTGGTCGGCGCCGGTTTCTCCGGTCTCGCGGCCGCGCTGGCGCTGACCCGTGCCGGTGCCCAGGTGCGGGTGTTGGAGGCCCGCGACCGGGTGGGCGGTCGGGTGTTGACCCGCTGGCTGCCCGAACTCACCCAGGTCGACCTGGGCGCGCAGTGGATCGGTCCGACGCAGGACCGGATGTACGCGCTGGTCGCCGAGCACGGGTTGGCCACTTTCGCGTCCGCGGCGGTCGGCGCGCCCACCCTGCTCTGGGCCGGCCAGCGCCGGGCCGAGCCGCCGGCAGACGTCGCCCGGGTGCTCAGCCTGCTCGACGAGTACGCCGCACGACTGGACCCGGCCGCGCCGTGGCGAGCGCCGGAGGCCGCGCAGTGGGACCGGACGATCCTCGGCGGCTGGCTGCGCTCCACGGCCGGTGACGGTGACACCGCCGACTACCTGGGGCGTCTGCTCGCCGGCGGGCTGCTGGCCAGCGGCGCGGACGAGCTGTCGCTGTTGCACCTGCTCTTCTACCTGCGCAGCGCCGGCGGGACCGCGCCCCTGCTGGGGATGGCGGGCGGCGCGCAGCAGGACCGGATCGTGGGCGGGCCGCCGGCGCTGGCCGAGCGGATGGCCGGTGCGCTGCCACCAGGGACGCTGATGTTGGCCGCACCGGTGCGGACCATCGAACAGAACGCTGAGGGGGTGACGGCGTGGACCGACACCGGGCGCGTCGACGGCGACGCCCTGGTGGTCGCGCTGGCACCGGCACTGGCGGGCCGGATCCGGTACGCCCCACCGCTGCCCGCCCTCCGGGACGGCCTGACCCAGCGGATGCCGATGGGTTCGGCGCTGAAGGTGCACGCCGTCTACCCGGAACCGTTCTGGCGTGCCGACGGGCTGTCCGGGGTGTCCACCAGCTCCGCCGGTCCGCTCACCGAGACGGTCGACAACACCACGCCGACCTCGCCGCTCGGGGTGCTCACCGGGTTCAGCTACGCATCGGACGCCGCGGCGCTGCGCGGGATGTCCCCCGCACAGCGCCGGCGGTGCCTGCTGGAGGCGTTCGCCGCCGTGGTCGGGCCACGGGCCGGTGACCCGATGGACCTCGTCGAGTACGACTGGTCGTCCGAAGAGTGGACGCGGGGCTGCTTCTCCGGTGCGCCCACCCCGGGGACCTGGATCGCGTACGGCCCGCATCTGCGGTCGCCGGTGGGGCGGGTGCACTGGGCGGGTACCGAGACGGCGACCCACTGGGCCGGCTATCTGGAGGGTGCGGTGCGGGCCGGTGAACGGGCCGCGGCCGAGGTGCTGGCCGGCTGAGGCGGAACGACCGGAGCCGGCCCGGTCTCGGCGGGACCGGGCCGGCCACGGCCCTGGGTGCTACCCGGGCCGACCCGGTCACGGAGGACCGGGCCGGCGCGGGCGCCCCGGTCAGGGGTAGGTGGTCAGGTACACCTGCTGGTTGGCCGCGTTCGCGGTGCCACCGGCGTTGTTGATCACCCGGTTGATGGTGCCGACGCCACCGAGCGAGACGGTGACCATGTTGGTGAAGCGCACGTTCGGGTTGTTGGGCACCTCGAAGGCCCGCTCCTCCACGACGGCGGGGTTCACGTTGAAGTAGCTGTAGCTGCCCAGCCCCCACGCCTGGTGGCTGGTCACCGAATCGGCGACCTTGTACGCGGCGTAGCCCCGGGTAGACCCGTTCATCCAGGCCGCCTGGTTGGGCGGGTCGTACGGCAGCTCGTTCTGGTAGAAGTACGTCCGGCCGCCGTTGCCGTTCCAGACGGTCTGGTACTTCTGGTAGTGCTCGACGAAGAGGCCGTACATGGTGACGTTGTCGCCGTTGACCGTGAGCCCGGTGTCGGCGGTGTTCAGCGTCCACCCGGTGGGTACGCCGCTGGCCGCGTGGTCGGCCCGCCACAGCCACATGTGGTCACCGATCACGTTGTCGCTGTTGACGGTCAACGTGTTGGTGGCCTTGCCGACGTGTGGGCCGCCGATGCGGAAGAACACGTCGTGCAGCGAGGTCGGGTTGCTGGCGTGGCTCGCGGACGAGCCGGACGGCCCGACCTCCATCAGCACCGGCGAGTTCGTGGTGCCGGCCTCGAACATCAGGCCGGCCACCTTGACGCCGTCCACATCGGCCACCCGCATCCCCACGCTGCCGTTGTCGGCCTGGATGGTGGCCAGACCGAGGCCGAGGACGACAGTGTCGGCGCGGTTGACCTGGATCGGTTCGGTGACGTGGTGCACGCCCGGGGTGAAGAGCAGGTGCCGGCCCTGGGCGAGGGCCGCGTTGATGGTGGCCGCGCTGGTGCCCGGCTGGACGACGTAGAACTGCGACAGCGAGATGGACGAACCGGCCGGGGTCTTGTTGTACCAGCTGGTGCCGGTCGAGTTGGTGCGCAGCGCCGGCACGAAGACCCGGTACTCACCGGTGCCGTCGACGTAGAGGAACGGCTTCTCCCGCACCTGCGGGGTCTGGCCGATGACGGTGTGCGACGGGTTGGGGAAGCTCGGCGCGGGAGCGCCGTTGACGCCCTGGAAGACCATGTTCCACACCGAGCCGGTCCAGCCGTTGCCGAACTCGCTGTTGCGTGAGTACCACTGCTGCTGCGAGCCGGAGACGACCAGGCCGTCGACGCGGGTGTCGGCCATCAGGCCACCGCTGGACCAGCCGTCTCCGCCGTTCCAGAGCTGGATCTGGTTCTGCGCGCCGCGCAGGTGCATCCGCCGGTACGGCGCCGCCTGGGACACCGCCCAGCGCTCCACGGTCTGCCCGGCGGGCAGGGAGACCGACAGGTTCTCGGCGGCCCGCCAGAAGTTCTGGGTGGCGTTGCCGCCGAACCAGAACGCCTCGGTGCGCACGTGACCGTTGAGGTTGACGTCGTCCGGGCTCAGGCCGAGGCCGGCGACCTGGGTGAAGAAGCCGAGGTTGACGTCGGCGGTGTAGGTGCCGGGCTTGAACAGCACCGCGTAGCGCTGCGGGCCGAACTGGTTGGTCTCCTGCTGGGTGAAGAGGGTGTTCAGTCGACTCTGGATGGCCGACGTCGGGGTGCTCGGGTCGAAGACGAACGTGTTCGGCCCGAGGTTCGGGTTGCGCGGGTCGGTCGTGTCGACCGGTGGCTCGCCGGTCCCGCCGCCGGTGGTGTTCACGGCCAGCTCCCACAGCGAGTAGCCGTACGCGGTGCCTCGGGCGGTGCCGTACATCCGCAGGTACCGGCCGGTGCCGCTGACGGTGAGCGACTGCGTGCCGCCGGTGCCCGTGGTGGTCGAGTAGATGGTGGTCCAGGTGGCACCGTCGGCCGAGGTCTGGAGCTGGAAGGCCCGGGCGTACGCGGCCTCCCAGGTGAGCACCACCCGGCAGATCGTGCGGGTGCTGCCCAGGTCGACGCGCAGCCACTGCGGGTCACTGGCGGCGCTGGCCCACCGGGTGCCGGTGTTGCCGTCGACCGCGGCGGATGCCGCGAGGCCGGCGTCCTGCGTGGACGACGCGGTCGCCGGGCTGCCCTGCGCGACGTTGGTGCTGCCGCAGGTGGGCGTGCTGCCGCCGGTCTCGCCGTAGACCTGGAACTCCCAGAGCGAGTAGCCGTAGCCGGTGCCCCGGGCGGTGCCGTTCATCCGCACGTAGCGGCCGGCGCCGGTGACGGTGAGGTTCTGGGTGCCGCCGGTGCCGGTGGTGGTCGAGTAGATCGTTGTCCAGGTGGCGCCGTCGTCGGAGGTCTGGAGCTGGAAGGCGCGTCCGTAGGCGCCCTCCCAGAGCAGGTTCACCTGGCTGATGGTTGCCCGGGCGCCCAGGTCGACCTGGAGCCACTGCGGGTCGCTGAACGCGCTGGCCCAGCGGGTGCCGGTGTTGCCGTCGACCGCGGCGGAGGCCGGGGTGCCGGCGTTCTCGGTGGACGACGCGGTGGCGGGGCGGCCCTGGGAGAGCAGGGTGGGTGCGGCCTGCGCGGGTGTGGTGGCACCGGCCGGGGTGAGCGCCGCGACCAGGGCCACGGTGAGCCCGACGATCAGGTGCCGGACGGCCCGTCGGGGACGCGGGCGTGCGGATATTGCACGAGATGTCATGACATCGCCTGTCGATAGGGGGTTACGGATGCCGGACGGGTGGGATCGGGTTGGGCCCCGTGGTGCCGTGGGTGGTGCCAGCGATGGGCGGCGCCGCGGACCGGGAGAGCGCTCTCGAGTGAGTGTTGCGGCGAGATTGCGACGGCGTCAAGACATCGATCTATAACACCGTTATTTATCCCGAGCTTCGGGTTTTGTGTAATTTGCCGTTGCCGGCGCCGTCGTTCCGGCTCAGCGGCGGATGCCGCCCTCGGTGAGGAAGCGGGCGATCGGCAGGGTGGCGGCGCCCAGCGCCACGGCGTCCACGCCGAGCCGGCACAACTCGATCGACGCCTGCTCGTACGGCTGGCGCAGCGCCTGCCGGCCGGCGGCCTCCCGGACGGCCGGCAGCAGGTCGCCCAGCGCCATCGCCGCCCATCCGCCGAGCACCACCCGCTCCGGGTTGAACAGGTTGATCAGGTTGGCCACCCCGGCACCGAGGTAGCCGGCGGTGTCGTCCAGCACCCGCCGGGCGGTGGCCGAGGTCTCGGCGGCGGCGACCAGCGCGGCGATCTGGGACTCCTCGTCCTCGCCGGGCACCGGTCGACCCCGGCGCGCCTCCCGGTAGCGGTCGATGATCGCCTCGGCGCCCACGTACGCCTCCAGGCAGCCGCGCGCGCCGCACCGGCAGGCCCGGCCGCCGTACACGAGGGTGGTGTGCCCCCACTCCCCCGCGCTGCTGGACGCACCCCGGTAGGTGGCGCCGTTGGTCACCACCGACGCGCCGACCCCGGAGCCGACAAGCGCGAAGACGGCGTGCCGGGCGCCCCGGCCGGCGCCGAACCACATCTCGGCCTGGCCGAGGGTCTTGGCGCCGTTGTCGATGTGCAGCGGCAGATCGGTGCCGGCGCCGATCAGACGCTCCAGCGGCACCCGGTCCCAGCCGAGGGCCTGGGCGTGCACGACCGCCTCGGCGCCCTGCTCGACCACGCCCGAGACGCCGATGCCGACGCCGAGCACGTCGCCGGGGGCCACCTGCGCCTGGGCGGTCACCGCGTCGATGCCGGCCACCACGTGCCCGGCCACCAGGTCCGGCTCGGTCCGGGCCGGGTCGAGCGGGTACTCGATGCTGGCCAGCAGGGTCATCGCGAAGTCGAACAGCTCCACCCGGACGCGGGTCTCGCCGACGTCCACGCCGACCACGAAGGCGAACCGGGGTGCGATCCGCAGCAGCATGCTGGGCCGACCGCCGTCGGACTCGGCGGCGCCGGCCTCGGCGACCAGCCCCTCGTCGATCATGTCGGCCACCACGTTGCTGACCGCCGGCTGACTCAGGCCCGTGCTGCGCACCAGGTCCTGCCGGGTGAGAGGGCCGTCGAGGAAGAGCTTGGTCAGCAGGGCAGACCGGTTGCGCAGCCGCACACTGCGGTTGGTGGCACGCGCCAGCTCCACTCGTCACCTCGTTTCCCGTCGGCCGTTCGAGGCGACTGTAACCGCCTCGTGCTTGACGACCCACCGGCCAGCAACTTTAATGACGACATAATTTAAGCCGTGATGTAACTCCCGGGAAACGCCGACGGACCCCGACGGCGCACCCCCGAACCCTGTCCGCAGCCGGCCCCCGTCGCCCGACCCCTATCGGTGACGAAGGTCGGCGGACCCCCACCACGCACCGGAAGGGCTGACCCGTGTCGAGACGACACCTCGGGATATTCACCGCCGCCGTACTGGCCGCCGCCTCACTGACCGCCTGCGGTGGCTCCGGCGACGACTCCGCCGCATCACCCAAGACCCTCACCTACTGGGCCAGCAACCAGGGCGCCAGCCTGGAGGCCGACAAGACGATCCTCCAGCCCGAGCTGGACAAGTTCGAGAAGCAGACCGGGATCAAGGTCACCGTCGAGGTGGTCCCGTGGTCGGACCTGCTCAACCGCCTGCTCGCGGCCGCCGCCTCCGGCAAGGGCCCGGACGTGGTCAACATCGGCAACACTTGGTCGGCCTCGTTGCAGGCCACCGGCGCGTTGGTCGAGTTCGACGACGCCGCCCTGCAGGCCGTCGGCGGCAAGGACCGGATCGTGCCGGCCGCGCTCGCCGCCGCGGGCGCCCCCGGCAAGCCGCCGGCCGCCGTGCCGCTCTACAGCATGGCGTACAGCCTGTACTACAACAAGAAGTCGTTCGCCGACGCCGGCATCACCGCACCGCCGACCACCTGGGAGCAGCTCGCCGAGTACGGCAAGAAGCTGAGCACCGGCGGCAAGTGGGGCCTGGCGATCGAGGGGGCCAACCCGTCGGAGAACGCCCACCACGCGTTCACCTTCAGCCAGCAGTACGGCGGTGAGTGGTTCGACTCGGCCGGCAAGCCGACCTTCGACACCCCGCAGAACGTCTCGGCGATCAAGCGCTACATCGACTTCATGGCCGCCGACAAGATCACCAACCCGAGCAACGCCGAGTACGCGCAGAACCAGTCGGTCTCCGACTTCGCCAACGGCAAGGCCGCCATGCTGCTGTGGCAGTCCGCCGGCTCGAACCTGAAGACGCAGAACATGCCGGCCGACGCGTACGGGGTGGCCCCGGTGCCGTTCCTGGCCAGCCCGCCGCCCGGCGGCAAGAAGGTCAACAGCATGGTCGCCGGGATCAACATGGCGGTCTTCAAGCACACCAAGAACAAGGACGGCGCGCTGAGCTTCGTCAGGTTCATGACCAGCGACGAGGAGCAGACGCTCCTCAACAAGACGTACGGCTCGCTGCCGGCGGTGAAGACCGCGGGCTCCGACCCGGCGTTCAGCGCCACGGAGCAGAAGACCATCCAGGAGACCCTGGTCACCACCGCGGCCCCGCTCCCGCAGGTGCCCGAGGAGAGCACCTTCGAGACCCTGGTCGGCACCGCGATGAAGGAGCTGTTCGCGGACGCGGCCAGCGGCAAGCCGGTCACCGAGGCGTCGGTGAAGGCGAAGCTGACCGACGCGCAGCAGAAGATGCGCTGACCCAGGCGTCACCGGTGGCCGTGGTCGGGCGCTGAGCCCGGCCACGGCCACCGCCTCCGAGAGGACCCCGATGGCAACCAGCACCACCGCGCCGGACGCCGACCGGCGCGAACCCCGGGGCGGGTCACCGGCCCGGAGGCCGGCCCGCCGGCCCCGCGGCCCCCGCCGCTCACTCCTGCCGTACCTGCTGCTCGCACCGGCCATCGTGCTGGAACTCGCCATCCACGTCATCCCGATGGTGGTCGGCGTCTGGATGAGCATGCTGGAGCTGACCCAGTTCCACATTCGCGACTGGTCCACCGCACCCTTCATCGGGTTCGAGAACTACCGGGCGACGCTCGACCTGAACAGCGCCGCCGGCAAGGAACTGCTGCACTCGTTCTGGGTCACCCTGGCCTACAGCGTGCTCTCGGTCGGGTTCGCCTGGCTGCTCGGCATCTCGGCGGCCGTCGTGCTGCAACGGCCCTTCCGGGGGAGGGCGATCCTGCGTGCGCTGTTCCTCACCCCGTACGCCCTGCCGGTCTACGCCGCGGTGATCACCTGGAGCTTCCTGCTGCAGCGCGACACCGGCCTGGTCAACCACGTCCTCGTCGACCAGCTCGGGCTGCTGGGCGAGCGGCCGTTCTGGTTGATCGGCGACAACAGCTTCTGGTCGCTGCTGGTGGTGTCGGTGTGGCGCAACTGGCCGTTCGCGTTCCTGTGCCTGATGGCGGGTCTGCAGAACGTGCCGGGCGAGATGTACGAGGCCGCCGCGATCGACGGCGCCGGGTTCTGGCGCCGGCTGCGCTCGATCACCCTGCCGATGCTGCGGCCGGTGAACCTCGTGCTGCTGCTGGTGCTGTTCCTGTGGACGTTCAACGACTTCAACACCCCGTTCGTGCTCTTCGGCGGCTCCGCGCCGGAGCAGGCCGACCTCATCTCCATCCACATCTACCGCAGCTCCTTCAAGACCTGGGACTTCGGCTCCGGCTCGGCCATGTCCGTGGCGCTGCTGCTGTTCCTGCTGGTCGTCTCGGCCGTGTACCTGCTGATCACCAACCGTCGGAGGGACGACCATGCGTGAGACCGCCGGTGAGCGCTGGGGCCGGCGCATCGTGCTGACCCTGCTCACCCTCTTCGTCGTCATCCCGCTCTACGTGATGGTCACCTCCGCGGCGAAGCCGTTGCAGGACGTGCAGAACGGCTTCACCTGGTGGCCCAGCCGGCCGACGCTGCAACCGTTCGTGGACATGTGGAGCACCGTCCCGCTGGCCCGTTACCTGGTGAACAGCCTGGTGGTGTCGACCATCGCGGCGGTCTGCTCGGTGGTGGTGGCCATCTTCGCCGCGTTCGCGGTGAGCCGGTACCGGTTCCGCGGCCGGGGAGTCTTCTCGGTGACGGTGCTGTCCACCCAGATGTTCCCCGGCATCCTGTTCCTGCTGCCGCTGTTCCTCATCTACGTCAACCTGGGCAACGCGACCGGCATCGAGCTGTACGCCAGCCGTACCGGCCTGGTGATCACGTACCTGACCTTCTCGTTGCCGTTCTCGATCTGGATGCTGGTCGGCTACTTCGACTCGATCCCTCGCGGGCTGGACGAGGCGGCGCAGGTCGACGGCGCAGGTCCGCTGCGCACCCTGTTCCAGGTGATCCTGCCGGCCGCAGTGCCCGGCGTCGTCGCGGTCACCGTGTACGCGTTCATGACCGCCTGGGGTGAGGTGCTCTTCGCGTCGGTGATGACCGACGAGGGCAGCCGCACCCTGGCCGTCGGCCTCCAGGGCTACTCCACCCAGTTCAACGTCTACTGGAACCAGATCATGGCCGCCTCGCTGGTGGTCAGCATCCCGGTCGTCGTCGGCTTCCTGGCCCTGCAGCGCTACTTCGTCGCCGGCCTCACCGCCGGCGCGGTCAAGTGAGTCATCCAAACCCAGAGGAGATCCGTCCCGTGCCCGACCTGTCCAAGCTGCCACCCGACTTCCTCTGGGGCGTCGCCACGGCGGCATACCAGATCGAGGGGGCCGTCGACGTCGACGGCCGGGCACCGTCCATCTGGGACACCTTCTCGGCGACCCCCGGCAACGTCGACAACGGCGACACCGGCGCGGTGGCCTGCGACCACTACCACCGGTGGCCCGAGGACTTCGCGTTGCTGCGCCGGCTCGGCGTGGACGCGTACCGTTTCTCGGTGGCCTGGCCCCGGGTGATGCCCGACGGTGTCGGGCGGGTCAATTCCGCCGGGCTGGACTTCTACGACCGGCTCGTCGACACGCTGCTCGCCGACGGGATCCGGCCGTTCGTCACCCTCTACCACTGGGATCTGCCGCAGGCGTTGCAGGACCGGGGCGGTTGGCCGGAGCGGTCCACCGCCGAAGCGTTCGCCGATTACGCGGCGGTGGTGGCCGCCCGCCTCGGTGACCGGGTCGGCGACTGGAACACGGTCAACGAGCCGCTCTGCGTGTGCTGGATCGGGCACCTGGAGGGGCGGATGGCCCCCGGCGAGCGGGACCTCACCCGCGCGGTGCACGCCTCGCACCACGTGCTGCTCGGGCACGGGCTGGCCACTCAGGCGATCCGCGCCAACGCCACCCGGCCGGCCTCGGTGGGCCTGGTGCTCAACCTCAGCCCGATCGAGGCGGCCACCGACCGACCCGAGGACGTCGCGGCTGCCCGCCGGGCGGACGGGCACGTCAACCGGTGGTGGCTGGACCCGATCCACGGGCGGGGCTACCCCGCCGACATGATCGCCACCTACGGCGTCGAGCCACCGGTACGCGGCGACGACCTCGCGGTGATCGCCACGCCCACCGACTTCCTCGGGGTGAACTACTACTTCCGTCAACTGGTGGTCGACGACCCGACCGGCGCGGCACCGTACGCCCGGCAGGTGCCGGTGCCCGGTTCGGTGGAGACCGCGATGGGCTGGGAGATGTACCCGGCGGGGCTGGAGCGGCTGCTGGTCGACGTGCACGAGGAGTACCGGCCCGGTCGGATCATCGTCACCGAGAGCGGTTCGGCCTGGCCGGACGAGGTCACCGCGGACGGCAGGGTGGAGGACAAGGAGCGCACCGACCACCTGGAGCAGCACCTGGCGGCGTGCGCGTCGGCGGTGGCCCGGGGTGTGCCGCTGGACGGCTACTTCGTCTGGTCGCTGCTGGACAACTTCGAGTGGGCGTACGGCTATGACAAGCGCTTCGGGTTGGTGCACGTCGACTACCCGACCCAGACCCGGACGGTGAAGGCGAGCGGCCTGCGTTACGCCGAGCTGATCCGCGCGCACCAGCGTCTCGCCCGCACGACCGGGACGGCCGCACCGGTGGCCTGATCGGGGGCGGTGCGGTCGGCCGCCCGGGGCAACCCGGGCGGCCGTTCCCGTTCCGATCGGACGAAACCGCCACCTGCCGCCACGCCCGGTGGCTAGCCTGCGGCAATGTCCGCAGCACCCGACGAGGTCGAGCAGCCCGACGCCGGAGCGCAGGTGTCCGGGATCGACCGGATGACGGCGTTCAGCGACGGCGTCTTCGCCATCGTCATCACCCTGCTGGTCATCGAGTTGCGGGTGCCGGAATACCACGAGGGCGAGCTGCTGACCGGCCTGCTCGGCGAGGGCGCCTCCTACCTGGCCTTCGTGGTGTCCTTCGTCTACATCGGGGTGCTCTGGCTCAACCACCACGCGCTGCTGCGGCTGATCCGCGGCACCACGCTCACGCTGAGCTGGATCAACCTCGGCGTGCTCTTCGGCGCGGTGATCATTCCGTTCCCCACGGCGGTGCTGGCGTCGGCGTTCACCCACGGCGACATCGACGACCAGCGCGCGGCCGTCGCCCTGTACGCGCTGTCCGCCGCGCTGATGTCGGCCCCCTGGCTGGTGTTCTTCGGCTACCTGCATCGGCACCCGGCGCTGCTGAGGCGTGGGGTCAGTCCCGAGTACGCGCGTACCCAGCGGCTGCGACCGGTCACCGGCCTGGTGCTCTACGGGCTCAGCGGTCTGCTCGGCTGGTTCGTCAACCCGCTGCTGGGCCTGATCGGCGTCATCGTCATGATCACCTATCACGCGGTGACCAGCGAGGGGTTGCCCCGCTGGCTCACCCGTCGCTGAGGGCGCGCAGCCGCAGCAGGTCGGCCGGGGTGTCCACGTCGAGCGGTGCGCCGACGTCGTCGCAGGGCACCTCGACCACCAGGTCCGGCCGGTCGCGCAGCAGGTCGCGGGCACCCCGGTCGCCGACGGCGTACCGGTCCAGCAGCGGCCAGGTCTCCCGAGCCAGGAGCACCGGGTGTCCCGGCCGACCGGCGTAGGTGGCGACCGCGACGAGCGCACCGCCGGCGTACGCGGCCCGCACCCGGCGGACCGCGACCGGGCTGAGCAGCGGCTGGTCGACGAGGACCACGACCGCGGCCGGTACGTCGGCCGGCAGGGAGGCCAAGCCCCGGCGCAGTGACGATCCCAGCCCTTCGGGCCAGCCGTCGTGTCGGACCCGCACCGCGCCGGGCAGATCGGGCACGTTGTCGGCGCCGGCGCCGAGCACCACGTGCACGGGTGTGCAACCACCATCGCGGAGCAGCGTGATCCCGCGCCGCACCAGCGGCACCCCGTCCAGCTCGACCAGCGCCTTCGGACGGCCGTACCGCCGCCCCGCGCCGGCGGCCAGCAGCAGCCCTGCGATCACCGGCATCACCCCCGTACGAACGGCTTTGCGTTATTCGCCCTCAGATGTACCGACAAAGCTAGTCTGGGCCGGTGCAGGGCGGACCCGAGAACGCGACGACGACCGACGAGCGGCACTCGTCCCGGGTGACGTTCGAGGTCAACGGCTCGCCCCGCGAGGTGACGCTGGACAACCGCACCACGCTGCTGGACGCGCTGCGCGAGCACCTCGACCTGACCGGGGCGAAGAAGGGCTGCGACCACGGCCAGTGCGGCTCCTGCACGGTGCTGCTGGACGGTCGCCGGGTGAAGAGCTGTCTGGTCTTCGCTGTCACACTGGACGGCCGTTCGGTGGTCAGCGTCGAAGGGCTGGCCGGGCCCGACGAGCTGTCCCCGTTGCAGGCCGCGTTCATCGCCCACGACGCGTTCCAGTGCGGCTACTGCACACCCGGGCAGCTCTGCTCCGCCCGCGGCATGCTCGACGAGGTCGCCCGAGGCTGGCCCAGCGCCGTCACCGACGACCTGAGCGCACCGGCCGAGCTGACCGACGCGGAGATCCGGGAACGGATGGCCGGCAACCTGTGCCGGTGTGCCGCGTACCCGCACATCGTCGCGGCCGTGCGCGAGACGGCGGCGTCCTCGTGAGGGCGTTCCGCTACCACCGGCCCGCCGACGTGGCGGAGGCGGTCGCCGTGCTGGCGGCCGAGCCGCAGGCCGCGTACCTGGGCGGCGGCACGAACCTGGTGGATCTGATGAAACTCGGGGTGCAACGCCCCGACGTGCTGGTCGACGTGACCCGGCTCCCGCTGGACACCGTCGAGGAGTTGCCCGACGGCGGGCTGCGGATCGGCGCGACCGTCCGCAACAGCGACCTCGCGGCCCACCCGGTGGTCCGCCGGAACTACCCGGTGCTGGCCCGCGCCCTGCTCGCCGCCGCCTCCGGACAGCTGCGCAACATGGCCACCACCGGCGGCAACCTGTTGCAGCGCACCCGCTGCCTCTACTTCCAGGACACGGGCAAGGCGTGCAACAAGCGTGAACCGGGCAGCGGTTGCGCCGCCCTGCACGGTCAGAACCGCGACCTGGCGGTGCTGGACTGGTCCGAGCAGTGCGTGGCCACCCACCCGTCCGACCTGGCCGTGGCGCTGGCCGCACTCGACACGGTGGTGGAGGTGCACGAGGCAGACGGGCCGCGCGACGTCCCGCTCACCGCCCTGTACCGCTCCCCCGGCACCCACCCGGAACGGGAGACCACCCTGGCCCGGGGCACGCTGATCACCGCCGTCCGGTTGCCACCGCTGCCGGCCGCGCGCCGCTCGACGTACCTCAAGGTGCGCGACCGGGCCTCGTTCGCCTTCGCCGCCGGCTCGGTGGCCGCGGTGCTGGACCTCGACGGCGACGTGGTCCGCGACGTCCGGCTGGCGTACGGGGCGGTGGCCCACCGACCGTGGCGGGCGTATCGGGCCGAGGAGGAGCTGCGGGGCCGACCGTTCAGCCCCGAGCTGGCCGCCCGGGCCGCCGACGCGGAGCTGGCCGAGGCCCGCCCGTTGCGGCACAACGGTTTCAAGGTGCCGCTCACCCGGGCCATCACGGTGCGGGCGCTCAGCGAGCTGGCGTCGTCGTGAGCACCGACGCGGTTGGCCACGCGTACCCCCGGCTGGAGGGCCGCGAGAAGGTCACCGGCACGGCCCGCTACGCCGTGGAGTACCCGGTGGACGGGATCACCTACGGCTGGGCGGTGCCGTCGGCGGTGGTACGGGGCCGGATCACCCGGGTCGACACGTCGGAGGCGCTCGCCTCCCCGGGAGTGCTGGCGGTCCTGCACCACGGCAACGCGCCCCGCCTCGCGGCCGGCCCCGAGCCGGAGCTGTGGCTGTTGCAGGATCCGGCGGTGCACTACCGGGGGCAGTTCGTCGCCGTGGTGGTGGCCACCAGCCTGGAGGCGGCCCGCGAGGGCGCCCGGCTGGTCCGGATCGACTACGACGCCGCCCCGCACAGCACGGTGCTCACCGACGACCACCCCGGCCTGTACCAGCCGGACCACGTCAACCCCAGCTATCCGACGGACACCGCCGAGGGTGACTTCGACGCCGGGTACGCGGCAGCCCCGGTGCGGGTGGACGCCACGTACCGCACCCCGGCGTACCACAACAACCCGATGGAGCCGCACGCCACGACGGCGCAGTGGCGCGACGGACGGCTGCTGGTGCACGACTCCAACCAGGGCGCGTCGTCGGTGCGGGGCACCCTCGCCGAGCTGTTCGAGGTGTCCCCGGAGTCGGTGCGGGTCGTCACCGAACACGTCGGTGGCGGTTTCGGCAGCAAGGGGTACGCCAAGGCCGCTGTGGTGCTGACCGCCCTCGCGGCCCGGCACGTGGACCGACCGGTCAAACTGGCGCTGACCCGCCAACAGCTCTTCGGGCCGGTCGGCTACCGCACCCCCACCATCCAGCGGGTCCGCCTCGCCGCCGACGCCGACGGGCGACTCACCGCCATCTGCCACGACGCGATCAGCCAGACGTCGACCATCCGCGAGTTCGCCGAGCAGACGGCCGTCTACACCCGCAGCATGTACGCCGCACCCCACCGCCGCACGACCCACCGGCTGGTCCGCCTCGACGTGCCCACGCCGTTCTGGATGCGCGCCCCCGGCGAGTGCCCCGGCGCGTACGCCCTGGAGTCGGCGATGGACGAGCTGGCCATCGCCGTCGGCATCGACCCGGTGGAGCTGCGCATCCGCAACGACACGGAGGTCGACCCCGACCAGGGGCGGCCGTTCACCAGCCGCAACCTGGTGGCCTGCCTGCGCGAGGGTGCGCAGCGGTTCGGCTGGACGGACCGGGACCCGACGCCCCGCGCCCGGCGCGACGGTCGCTGGCTGATCGGCACGGGGGTGGCCGGGTCGAGCTACCCGGCCCGGGCCAGGCCGTCGTCGGCCAGGGCCACCGCCCGCCCCGACGGGAGCTTCCTGGTCCAGATCAACGCCACCGACATCGGCACCGGCGCCCGGACGGCGATCTGGCAGGTGGCCGCCGACGCGCTCGGGGTGCCTCCGGAGCGGGTGGAGATCCAGATCGGCGACACCGCCCTGCCGGCCGCGCCGGTGGCCGGGGGCTCGATGGGCACCGCCAGTTGGAGCTGGGCGGTGATCCGGGCCGGTCAGGCGCTGCGCGAGAAGCTGCGGGACAACCCGGGCGGCGTACCGACGGACGAGGTGTCCGCCGATGCCGACACCACCGACGAGGTGGGCGGGCAGCCGGCGCTCCCCCGGTACGCGTACGGGGCGCAGTTCGCCGAGGTGAGGGTGGACGCGGACACCGGCGAGGTACGGCTGAACCGGATGCTCGGCGTGTTCGCGGCCGGCCGGGTGGTGAACCCGACGACGGCGCGCAGCCAACTCATCGGCGGCATGACGATGGGGCTGTCGATGGCCCTGCACGAGGAGGGACTGCTCGACGAGCGGTACGGCGACTGGGTCAACCACGACCTGGCCACGTATCACATCACCGGCTGCGCGGACGTGGAGTCCATCGAGGCGTACTGGCTCGACGAGCACGACGACGAGCTGAACCCGGCCGGCGTGAAGGGCATCGGTGAGATCGGCATCGTCGGGGCGGCGGCGGCGATCGCCAACGCGGTGCACCACGCCACCGGCGTACGGGTCCGGGACCTGCCGATCCGGTTGGACAAACTCGTAGGCGCATCAGCCTTGGCTTAAATAAGCCGGTGGTGATATAAAGTCGTCGTGCACGCCTTCGACGTGCTGGGCGATCCGGTCCGGCGCCGCATCCTGGAGCTGCTCGCCGACGGCGAGCAGACCGCCGGCGCGGTCAGCGCGGTCATCCGCGACGAGTTCGGCATCTCCCAACCTGCCGTGTCCCAGCACCTCAAGGTGTTACGGGACAACGGCTTCGCCACCGTGCGGCCGGAGGGCACCCGGCGGTTGTACGCGGTCGACCCGCGCCCGCTGCGCGAGGTCGACGGCTGGCTGGAGCACTTCCGCCGGTTCTGGACCCCACCCCTGGCGGCACTCGCCACCGAGCTGGCCCGGGGCCGACGCGAGCGTCGGCTGCGTGGGCCCGCCGACCCACCCGACGAGAGGAACACCTGATGTTCGACGCGACCGAGCAGATCAACGCCGTGCAGCGGAAGGTCGGCAGCCGCACCCTGGAGGCCGGTGAGGCTCGGGTGACCACGATCAGCCAGACCTACCAGGCGACCGCCGAGGACCTGTGGGACGCCTGCACCAGCGCCGAGCGCATCCCGCGCTGGTTCCTGCCGATCACCGGTGACCTGCGGCTGGGCGGCACGTACCAGCTACAGGGCAACGCCGGCGGCACCGTGGAGAGCTGCGAGCCGCCGCGCCGCTTCACCGCCACCTGGGAGATGGGCGGCGAGGTGAGCTGGATCGAGGTGCGGGTCACCCCGGTCGGCGACGAGCGGGCCCGCCTCGACCTGGACCACATCGCGCACGTCGACCAGGACCGGTGGGCCCAGTTCGGGCCGGGCGCGGTCGGCGTCGGCTGGGACCTCGGGCTGCTCGGCCTCGCCTCGCACCTGGCCGGCGACGGCAGCGGGATCACCCCGGAGCAGGGCGCCGAGTGGACCGCCTCCGCCGAGGGACGGCGGGCCATGGAGCTGAGCAGCCACCTGTGGGGTGAGGCAAGCATCGCCGCCGGCACCGACGCCGACGAGGCAAAGGCCGCCGCCGAGCGCACCACCGCCTTCTACACCGGCGCCCCGCAGGCCTGAGCGCGGGCGGCGGCGCGGCAGCAAGAGCGGCGACCGGGGTAACGTGCTGCGGATGACCGGCACGCCGTACTCGCACTGCTCCTACTGCGGCGCCGCCTACCCGCCGGCCGCCGGATGGCCGCGGGTCTGCGCGGCCTGCGGTGAGACGGTCTGGCGCAACCCCCTGCCCGTGGCGGTCGCGGTGCTGCCGGTCCGCACGGCCGAGGGCCTGGGCGTGGTGGTCGTCCGCCGGGACATCGAGCCGGCCCGCGGCCTGCTCGCGCTGCCCGGCGGCTTCATCGAGTACGGCGAGGAGTGGTCCGACGCCCTCGTCCGTGAGCTGCGGGAGGAAACCGGCCTGGTCGCCGCGGCCGAGGACGCGCGACTGTTCGCGGTGCACGGCGCCCCGGCGGGCGGCACGATGATGATCTTCGGGGTGCTGCCCGAGCGAGCGGCCGAGGATCTGCCACCGTCGACGCCGACCGAGGAGGCGACCGAGTGGCTGGTGCTCACCGACCCGGTCGAGCTGGCGTTCTCCACCCACACACGGGTCCTGGCCGAGTTTTTGACACCCACCTCCTGAGTCACCGACGCTGCGCCGGGTCGTCCGACACGTTCGTAGGAGATGATGAGGACATGGTGCAGGCGTTCGCAGCCCACCCGCCCTGCGCGGTGTGCGGCCGACCCGCGACACACGTCGAACTCGTCGCCCCCGGTGCCAAGCCCGCCGACTGGGCCGACCGCTCACCGCAGGAACGCGACGTGCTCGACGCCGCCCGACAGCGTCATGGCGACCAGCAGTGGTGGCTGATCTTCTCCGGCATCGAGGCCGGCAATGGCACCGGCGACCCGGTCGATCTGGCGAGAGCGACGCGGATCGCCGCTGCCTTCACCGAGCCGTACCGGTTCGCCGCCGTGACGACTGCTGGCTTCTACGATGACGCTGGCTTCTGCGGCCCCTGCGACGCACCGTACTGCCACCGCCACTGGAACGTCTCCAGCACCGGATACGGCACCTGCCCACACGGCCACGGCAAGAGCCTCGATCCATTCTGGTGGCCCGACGACCTCTGACCGTGGCCGTTGCCGCCATCAAGGGTTACGTCGATCCGCAGTATCAGCGAGCGTCGCCGCGCCGCTAGGCTACGACCTCGACATCGCATGGCTGGTAAGGGGAGACGGACATGTCGCAGGACCACACTGAGCAGCCGGTGGGAGGTTCGGCCGCCAAGCTGGACACGACGGTGCCGCACTCGGCACGGGTGTGGAACTACTGGCTCGGCGGTAAGGACAACTTCGCCCCGGATCGCGAGGTCGGCCAACAGGTACGGGCGGTCTTCCCGGAAATCGTCGAGGCGGCCCGGTATTCGCGCGCGTTTCTCGGACGAGCCGTAACCTATCTCGCCGCGGAGGCGGGGATCCGCCAGTTCCTCGACGTCGGTACCGGCCTACCCACGGCCGACAACACCCACGAGGTCGCCCAACGGATCACGCCGCAGGCGCGCGTCGTCTACGTCGACAACGACCCGATGGTTCTCGCGCACGCCCGGGTGCTGCTGACCAGCAGCCAGGAGGGTGCCACCCAGTATGTCGACGCCGACCTGCGCGACCCGGAGAGGATCGTCCAGGACGCTCGGGACACACTGGACTTCAGTGCGCCGATCGCGCTGATGCTGCTGGGCGTCATGGGTCACGTCGAGAAGCCGGCCGAGGCGCGGGCCATCGTCAACGCTCTGGTCTCGTCCCTACCGCCGGGCAGCTTCCTGGCGATGTCCGACGGTACGGCTACCAGCGAGCGGGTCATCGAGTCGCATCGGCAGTACAACGAAAGCGGTGCTCTGCCGTACCACCTGCGTGAGGTCGCGGACTTCACGGCGTTCTTCGACGGCCTCGACCTGGTCGAGCCGGGTGTCGTGCCGCTGGGGCACTGGCGGACTGAAAGCAGGCCCCCGGCCATGGTGGACGGCTACTGCGGGGTCGCCCGCGTGCTCTGACGCCTCTTCACCCCGTACGCCGTTCGGCGGGTCGCTTGAAGGTTGGTTGCTGGCGTCGGACATGACCAGTTCCCCGACGCGCCTCTAGGTAGCCTGCGCGTCGCCCGGCACCTCCGTGAGTGGCAGCAGGACCCGGAACGTGGTCCGTCCGGGCTCGGTCTCCACCCGAATGTCGCCGTGGTGCTTGTGCACCACGATCCGGTACGAGATGTCCAGCCCCAGGCCGGTGCCCGCGCCGACCGGCTTGGTGGTGAAGAACGGCTCGAAGATGCGCGGACGCACCTCGGGCGGGATACCCGGGCCGGTGTCGGTGACCTCCACCGCCAGCGAGTCACCGACACGTCCCGTGTGGACGGTCAGCACCCCCTTCTCCCCCATCGCGCCCAACGCGTTGTCGATCAGGTTGGTCCACACCTGGTTCAGCTCGGCCGCGTACGCCGGGATGGGCGGGATGCCGCGGTCGTACTCGCGGACCAGCTTGACCTCGGCGGGGATCTTGCCCTTGAACATCACCAGGGTGGCGTCGAGCAGGTCGTGCACGTCCACCACCCGGTGCGGCGCGCGGTCCAACTGCGAGTACTGCTTGGCGGCGCCCACCAGGCCGGAGATCCGGGTGACCGCGTCACCGATCTCGCGCATCAGCAGCTCGGTGTCGACCGTGTAGGTGAGCCACCGCACCGCCGCCTCCAGGTCGGCGGATCCGACCGCAGCCTTCACCTCCGTCAGCCAGGCCGTGTCGAGCCCGCCGCCGACCAGGATCGGCGCCAGGTCCCAGGCGCCGCCGACGCCGTGCTCCTCCAACCAGTCGGTCAGGGTGTCCTCGGCGTCAGCCGTGGCCATCGGGGTCAACTTCGGCGCGGTGGCGACCCGGGCGACAGCCTCCTCCTGCAACGCGACGAGACCGTGCAGGGCCCTGCCGTCGAGCCGCCCGTCGGCGATCATCGCGAGCTTGTGCCGCATCCCGGCGACCCGGTCGCGCAGCACCGAGGTGGCCCGCACCGCCGCCGCCGCCGGGTTGTTCAGCTCGTGGGTCAGCCCCGCCGAGAGCGAACCGAGCGCCAGCAGACGCTCCCGTTCACCGACGATGGTCTGGGAGTCCCGCATACCGAAGAACAACCCCTCCAACAGGTGCATCGGCATCGGGAACCAGGACCGCAACGCGTGCGCGAAATCCTCCGCCGGCAACACGAAGAAGTCCGCGTCGGTCACCGCCCGCAGGCTGTTGCGGTAGACCTGGTCGACCTGGTCACCGAGGTACGCCTGGACAGCTCCGCCGTACACGCCGCGCTGGTCGGTGCGGCTGACCTCGACGTCGTCACCACGCACCTGCCGACTCAGCGCCACCGCGCCGCGCACCAGCACGAAGAAGCAGGTCGCGGGCTCGCCCTCGGCGTACACGAGGGTGCCACCGGCGCGCTGCTCGACCCGGCCGCGCTCGGCCAACCAGTCGAGCTGGCCGTCGTCCAGGGCCTCGAACAGGAACAGGGTACGCAGCTGCTCGGGTGTCAGCCGATCAGACTCCATGGTCATTGGGCCTCCTTCGTTCGCGACTGCGGGGCTCGCAAAACCGGCTCACTCCTCGCGCTCACTGGGCCACCATTCGTTCGCGACTGCGGGGCTCGCAAAACCGGCTCACTCCTCGCGCTCACTGGGCCTCCAGGTAGCGGTGCACGAGCGAGACGGCCATCGCACCCTCGCCGACGGCCGAGGCGACCCGCTTGACCGACTCGGCGCGCACGTCACCAGCGGCGAACACCCCCGGCACGCTGGTCTCCAGGTGGTACGGGTCGCGCGACAACGACCAGCCCGCCGGCCGTCGTCCGCCGGCGAGCAGATCCGGGCCGGTGACGATGAAGCCGCGCGGGTCGCGGACCAGCACCCCGTCCAGCCAGTCGGTACGCGGCTCCGCACCGATGAAGATGAACAGCCAGGACGTGTCGACCGAACGGGACTCCCCGGTCCGCGTGTCGCAGAGGGTGAGCCGTTCCAGGTGGTCCTCCCCGGACCCACCGACCACGGCGGTGTACGGGTGCACGGTGATCCGGTCGATCCGTTCCAACTGGTCGATCAGGTAACGCGACATCGAGGCGGTCAGGTCCGCGCCGCGGATCAGCAGGTGCACCTTCGACGCGTACCGGGAGAAGTGCACCGCCGCCTGCCCGGCGGAGTTGGCCCCGCCGACGATGTAGACCTCCTGCTCGACGCAGCTCGGTGCCTCGGTGGCGGCGGCACCGTAGAACACCCCCCGGCCGGTGAAGTCGGCCAGCCCGGGGGCGTCGAGCACCCGGTACGACACGCCGGTGGCCAGCACCACTGTGTGCGCCGCGATCTCGGTGCCGTCGCCGAAGCGCAGCAGCCGGGCTCCCCCAGCCTCACTGAGACCGACGACCTCCCGGGCACTGAGCAGCTCGGCGCCGAACTTCACCGCCTGCCGCCGGGCCCGGTCGGTCAACTGCGCGCCGGAGACGCCGTCCGGGAAGCCCAGGTAGTTCTCGATCCGGCTGCTCTGCCCGGCCTGACCACCGGTGGCCCGCCGCTCGACGAGCACGGTCCGCAGCCCCTCCGACGCGCCGTACACCGCCGAGCCGAGGCCGGCCGGACCACCGCCGATCACCACCAGGTCGTAGAAGTCGCACGCCGGCACCACTGTCAACCCGGCCAGCGCGGCCAGCTCGGTCTCATTCGGGGCGATCAGCGCCTTGCCCTCGGGGGTCACCACCAGCGGTACGTCCGCCTCGGTGGCACCGGCCGCGTCGAGCAGGCGGACGCCCTCCGGGTCGTCCGACAGCAGCCAGCGGTACGGCACCAGGTTGCGGGCGAGGAAGTCGCGGACCTTGAACGACGGCGCCGACCAGCGGTGCCCGACGACCCGGATCTCGGCGCTGGCCGCGTCCGGGGTGACAGCCCACGCCTCCAACAGCCCGTCCACCACCGGGTACAGCTTCTCCTCCGGCGGATGCCACGGCTTGAGCAGGTAGTGGTCCAGGTCGACCACGTTGATGGCCTCGATCGCGGCGTCGGTGTCCGCGTACGCGGTGAGCAGCACCCGGCGGGCGGCCGGGAAGATGTCCATCGCCGCCTCGAGGAACTCCACCCCGGTCATCTCCGGCATCCGGTGGTCGGCCAGCAGCAGCGCCACCTGTTCGCCGCGCAGTTTGACCTCTCGCAGCGCGTCCAGCGCCTCCGGCCCGGAGGAGGCCCGCAGCACCCGGTAGCGGTCGCCGTAGCGGCGCCGGACGTCCCGGGCCACCGCCCGGGACACCACGGGGTCGTCGTCGACGGTCAGGATCACCGGGTTCGCCATGGCGCCATGAAACCACCTGGCACGGGTCGACCGCACCAATGCGTGAGCTCCACCGCACGGTTGACCGGCCCGGGACCGGGTAAGCCGGTGAGCCGCACGGGCGCCCGAACACCGGCGACCCGCCCGGTTGCCGTGCACACCTCGGGGGGCCCATGGCGGACGCGACACCGACCGGACCGACGATGTCGGGCGCGATCGTGGAGCTGCGGGTGCACGGCGTCTCCGGCGCGGGGGCGGACCAGGTGCTGGACCGGCCGTACGTGCACCAGGTCGCCGGGGACCGCAGCGGAGGGTTCTACCGCCCTCGCCCCGGTTATCCGGACTCGACGGGGACGGACGGGGTGACGCTGGAGGCGTACCGCTGGAGCGACCTGCCGTCCGGCACGGCCGTGCGGACGCTGTCGTTGGTGTTCCTGTTGCCGTTCATGCTCTGCAACGTGGCGCTCTGGATGCGCCCGGCGAACACCGCTTCGAAGCTCGGCTTCATGGCGCTGTGCCGGGTGCTCGCCCTCACCCTCACCATGCTCTACGTGCTCTCCATCGTCGGGGTGGCGTTGGACCTGGTCGCCTGGCGCTGCATGGACACCCCGTCGTGCCTGGCCGGGCGGAGCTGGCTGTCCTGGCTCGGCGGCCGCCCGACCGGGCTGCGCCTGGGAGTGCTGGCGTTGGTGCCGGTCGCCGCCATCGGGTTGGTCTGGTGGCTCGGCGCGCGCCCAGGCCACTCGTTCGACGCGTTCCGGACCCCGTCGACCCCGACCTCGAAGCACCAGTTGAGTGCGGTCGGCCAGTGGGACGGTGAGCCACTGGTGGGTCGGCTGCGCTCGGTCCACGTCGCGGCGGCGTTCGCCACACTCGACGGCAGCCTGCTGGCCGCCCGTGCCAGCCAGCACCGCTCGTGGGTGATGGTGATCCTGCTGGCGGCCACCGGGGCAGTGCTGCTGACCTGCCTGGTCCTGCTCACCGTGGTGCCGAGCATCGACCGGACCGACCCGGCGCCCCGGGTGGACGCCTTCTTCCGCGGGCTGCGCACGATCGCCTGCGGTGTGACGGTCCTGGTGATCGTGCACGTCGTCATCAGTCCGGCCCCGTGGCCGCAGGGCCGCGCGCTGCCGGGTTACGGCGCGATGGTGGCCTGGCTGTTCGTCAGCCAGATGATCCTGGTGACCGCCCTCGCCGCGCTGGTGATCTGGCGGCGGGGCGGCGGGCAGCGCGGGGCGCCGCTGCGTTCGTTGGGAGCGCCGGTCTTCGTCACGATCGCGGCCGGACTCGCCGTGGCGTTCTCCGCCGAGCTGGTCTACCGGGTGGCGGACCTGCTTGATCGCGAGGGGACGACCGCGGACGGCCTGGAGACCAGCCCTCCCCTGCCGTACAAGTGGGCGATCTTCGGGTTTTTCATGGCGGTGGTGACCGCCCTGCTGGTGGCGGCTCTGGTCACCAGGCTGACCCGGCGCGGGCGGCGGCTGGCCGCCCAGGCGATCGTGGCCGCCGACTTTCCGCACGCGCCCGCGTCGGCGGCGGACCGGCTGCGTCGGGTCGAGCGGGCTATAGCCCGGGCCCGGTTCACCGAGCGGCTGGAACCGCTCTCCGTGGTGTACGCCGGGCTGGCGGCGCTCGGCCTGTCCACCAGCGTTCTCGGCCTGCTCCAGCTCATGCCGGGCGAGCTGGCGCAGCGCTACGTCGGGGTGCCCGAGGGCATGGTCAACTTCCTGATCGGGTCGGGCAGCTACGCGATCGCCGCGATCCTGCTCGGCCTGGTGATCGGCGGCCTCTTCGCCTACCGCACGGCCGGGTTCCGTCGCTACGTGGGTGTGCTCTGGGACCTGGGCACGTTCTGGCCCCGGGCGGCACACCCGTTCGCGCCGCCCTGTTATGCCGAGCGGGCCGTGCCGGAGTTGGCCAAGCGGATCTCCTACCTGGTGGAACAGGGTCACGGCGTGCTGCTGGCCGGGCACAGCCACGGCTCGGTGCTGCTCGCCGCCACGGTGCTGCAACTGCCCACCCAGATCACCGACCGGGTCGCCCTGCTGACCTACGGGTCGCCACTGGGTCGGTTGTACTCGCGGCTGTTCCCGGCGTACGCCGACGAGCCGGCGCTGCGGGAGATCGGCGAGCGGGTCGGCTGGCGCTGGATCAACCTGTGGCGCGACACCGACCCGATCGGCGGGTGGATCTTCGCCTCCCACCGGCCCGGGGAGGCGGAGACGCTGACCGGGCCGGCGGCGATGGTGGATCGCCGGTTGGTCGACCCGGAGGATGTGGTGCCGGCGCCCAGCGACAGCGTTCCCCCACCGATCCTGGGGCACTGGCCGTGTGAGTCGCAGGATGAATTCGCCGAGTCGGTGCGGGAGCTGACCGGGCGACTGCTCCCGGGGCGGCAAGCGACCGGCGGAGCCGGCCGGCCCGGCTGAGGCAGCGGCCGGATATCGTCGCGGGGTGAGCCCCTCCAAGCAGCCCGAACGCCGGTTGATCGCCTCGAACAAGAAGGCCCGGCACGAGTACACGGTGCTGCGAACGTACGAGGCGGGGATCGTGCTGGTCGGGACCGAGGTGAAGTCGCTGCGCGAGGGGCGGGCCTCGCTGGTGGACGCGTTCGCGCACGAGCGCGACGGTGAGATCGTGCTGTACGGCCTGCACATCGCCGAGTACACCTACGGCACCTGGACCAACCACGCTCCTCGCCGCAACCGCAAGCTGCTGCTGCACCGGGCCGAGATCGACCGGATCCTGGACAAGGTCCGCGAGGGTGGGGTGACCATGGTCCCGCTGTCGATGTACTTCGAGAACGGATACGCCAAGGTCGAGCTGGCCCTGGCCAAGGGCAAGCGCTCCTACGACAAGCGGCAGACGCTGGCCGAGCGCGACGCCAACCGCGAGATCGCCCGCGAGCTGGGCCGGCACCTCAAGGGCCACCCCCGCCGGCCCTGACTCCACCCTTCTCGCTAGCGGCCGATCTTGTCCAGCTCGGCGAGGTCGTCGTCGGAGAGAGGCAGTGCGGCGCCCGCGATGTTCTCGCGCAGGTGCGTCGTGGACGAGGTGCCCGGGATCAGCAGGATGTTCGGCGAACGCCGCAGCAGCCAGGCCAGGGCGACCGACATCGGTGCCGCCTCCAGCCGAGCGGCCACGGTCGAGAGCACCGAGGACTGCAGGGGGCTGAAGCCGCCGAGCGGAAAGAACGGCACATAGGCGATGCCCTGCTCGGCGAGCGCCTCGATCAGCTCGTCGTCCTGGCGGTGCGCGAGGTTGTACATGTTCTGCACGCAGACGATCGGCGCGATGGCCTGCGCCTCGGCGACCTGTTCCGGCGTCGCGTTGCTCAGTCCGAGGTGCCGGATCAGGCCCTGCTGCTGAAGGCCGACGAGTGTCTCGAACGCCTCGGCGACCGAACCGGGCTGCGGGCCTACGGCATCGCCGAGCCGGAGGTTGACAAGGTCGAGCACGTCGAGGCCGAGTGTCTCGAGGTTCTCGTGCACGGACCGGCGCAGGCTCTCCGGGTCACGGGCCGGTGGCCAGCCGCCCTGCTGGTCGCGGTTCGCGCCGACCTTGGTCACGATGTGCAGCGAATCGGGGTACGGGTGCAGCGCTTCCCGGATCAGCTGGTTGGTGACATGCGGTCCGTAGGCCTCGGAGGTGTCGATGTGGGTGATGCCCAGCTCGACGGCCGCGCGAAGGACGGCGAGTGCGCCACCGCGGTCGGCCGGCGGTCCCATGACCCAGGGGCCGGCCAGCTGCATGGCGCCGTAGCCGAACCGGGTGACCGGCAGGTCTCCCAGCGTCCAGGTGCCGCCGGGAAGGGAGGTGGAGACCATGTTCGTACCTCTGGCTTTCGTGTCGCACTGAGCGGTGCTGGTGCATCGTCTACCTGCTCCACTATCGGGGTGTAACTTCACGATGGGAAGTAGGCACCTGAAGGTGCGTAACGCCCCCAGCGGCGGGAGGAGCGGTCCGATGACAACGACGACGGCGGCGCGGAAGAGGGATCAGGCCAAGGCGGAATATGACGCCTTCCTGGCGCAGTGTCCGAGCCGCAAGCTGCTCGACCGCATCGCGGACAAGTGGGTCACGTTGATTCTGGCCGCGCTCCGCAGCGACGGTTCGCACCAGTTCGGCGCCGACTGCGCCGGCGAGCCGCGGCCGATGCGGTACTCGGAGCTGTCGCGCCTCCTGGCCGGGGTCAGTCAGAAGATGCTGACCCAGACGCTGCGCTCCCTGGAACGCGACGGTCTGGTCACCCGCACCGTGGTGCCGACCGTGCCCGTCACCGTCACCTACGAGCTGACCGACCTCGGTGTCTCCCTGCACGAGGTGATACGCGGCCTCAAGGGCTGGGCCGAAACGCACATGGACGACGTGCTCGCCAACCGCGCGACGTACGACAACCAGGTCGCCTGAGCCGCTCCGCCTCCCCACGACGGAACCACGCAACACCCGGTCGCGCACCTACGGCGGGATAAGCCCACGGGAGTACGCAGAAACAGCACAGTCCGGCCTTTCGTGCTCGCAGATGCGGCAGCTAGGGTGAGCCGGTGACGATGTTCCGGATCGGTGAGGCGGCCGACCTGCTCGGCGTCAGCAGCGACACCATTCGCCGCTGGGTCGATGCCGGGCGGCTGACGGCCGGGCGCGACGAGCACGGCCACCGGGTGATCGACGGGGTCGACCTGGCCGCGTTCGCCCGCGCCCAGGCCGCCGACCCGGACGCGGGCGCCGAGTTCTCCTCGGCCCGCAACCGGCTGCGCGGCATCGTCGTCGACGTCCGCAAGGACACGGTGATGGCCCAGGTCGACATCCAGGCCGGCCCGTTCCGCGTCGTGTCGCTGATGAGCCGGGAGGCGGTCGACGAGCTCGATCTGCGGGTCGGCTCGATGGCCGTCGCGGTGATCAAGTCGACCACGGTCGTGGTGGAACGGGCCGCACCCGCCCCGAGCAGGGGAAGGTCGGGCGGATGAGCGCGCGGGCGACGCGTACGGCGATGGCCGTGGTCATGGCGTTGACCGTCGCCGGCTGCGGCGCGGGCGACGACCGGGCCTCCGGCAGCGCCGCGGACGGCCGGGGCACCGGCGCGGTGACGGTGTTCGCGGCCGCCTCGCTGACCGAGTCGTTCCGCCGGATCGGCAAGGACTTCGAGGCCGCCAACCCCGGCAGCACCGTGACCCTCAACGTCGCGGGCAGCTCAGCCCTGGCCAACCAGATCAACCAGGGTGCGCCGGCGGACGTGTTCGCCTCCGCCGCCCCGGCGAACATGGCCACGGTCACCGAGGCGGGCAACGCCGACGGCACGCCGACCACCTTCGCCCGCAACCAGTTGGTCATCGCGGTGCCCCGGGGCAACCCGGGAGGCGTGACCGGGCTGGCCGACCTGAGCAGGCCCGGCGTGAAGGTGGCGCTCTGCGCCAACCAGGTGCCCTGCGGTGCGGCCGCCCGCACCGCCCTGGACACGGCCGGCGTCGCGCTGACGCCGGTCACCCTGGAGCAGGACGTCAAGGGTGCGCTCGCCAAGGTGAAGCTCGGTGAGGTCGACGCGGCCCTGGTCTACCGCACCGACGCGCGAGCGGCGAGCGCCGACGTGACCGGGGTGGAGTTTCCCGAGTCGGCACGGGCGGTCAACGACTACCCGATCGTCGCGCTGAAGGACGCGCCGAATCCGGCCGGCGCGAGGGCCTTCGTCGCGTACGTCCGCTCGGCGCCGGCGCAGGCGGTCCTCGCCGAGGCCGGTTTCCAGGCGCCATGAGCCAGCTCCTTGAGCACGCCGCGCCCCGACGGCGGGGGCGGGTGCCGATCGCGCTGCTGATCCCCGCCGGGTTGGGGCTGCTCTTCCTCGTCCTGCCGTTGGCCGGGCTGGTGATCCGGGCGCCGTGGACCACGCTGCCGCAGCGGCTCACCGAGCCGGGCGCGCTGACCGCTCTGCGGCTGTCGGTGCAGACCGCGACCCTGGCCACCGTGCTCTGCCTGCTGCTCGGGGTGCCCCTCGCCTGGGTGCTGGCCCGGGTCGACTTCCCCGGCCGTCGACTGGTCCGCGCGCTGGTCACCGTGCCGCTGGTGCTGCCACCGGTGGTCGGTGGGGTGGCGCTGTTGCTGGTCTTCGGTCGGCGTGGGCTGCTCGGCGGCTGGCTCGACGCCACGTTCGGCGTCACCCTGCCGTTCACCACAGCGGGTGTCGTGTTGGCCGAGTCGTTCGTGGCCATGCCGTTCCTGGTCATCGCCGTGGAGGGTGCGCTGCGCGCCGCCGACCACCGCTTCGAGGAGGCCGCCGCGACACTGGGCGCGAGCCGATGGACCACCTTCACCCATGTCACGCTGCCCCTGGTGGCGCCCGGGTTGGCGGCCGGCGCGGTGCTCTGCTGGGCCCGGGCCCTCGGCGAGTTCGGCGCCACCATCACCTTCGCGGGCAACTATCCCGGGCGTACGCAGACCATGCCGCTGGCCGTCTACCTGGCGTTGGAGACCGACCTGGAGTCCGCGATCGTGCTCAGTCTGGTGCTGCTCGTCGTGTCGGTGGGCATCCTGGTGGCGTTGCGCGACCGGTGGATGAGCAGCGCATGAGCGGTGCACTGCTGGACGCCCGGCTCGTCGTCGACCGGGGCGCCTTCCGGCTCGACGTGCCGCTGCGGGTCGCGCCCGGTGAGGTGGTTGCGTTGCTCGGCCCGAACGGCGCCGGCAAGACCACCGCGCTGCGTGCGCTGGCGGGGCTGCATCCGCTCACCGCCGGTCACGTCACGCTCGACGCCATCGACCTGGACCGCCCGGC
>NZ_JAGPYA010000044.1:0-61748 GCF_018070245.1 Micromonospora sp. M61
GGCCCGGCGGTCCCGGACGACGCGCGGCGGTGACGCTGGTGCGGGCCCGGTGGCCAGCGACGGGGAGGACGGCACGCAGCGGACGTTACCAACCGGACCTGGACGGGCCGGTCAGACCTGCAAGGACAGGACCGTTGGGGACGGATTCGGCCCGCCACGTCGACGGTCTGGCGTACACAGTGTCCGTCGTGAATGTGTGAGCGTGCCCTATGTCATCGCGGCGACACATCGTCGTAACGTCACGGCAATTCGACCGTGACCCAGTTCACAGTCCGCCCCCTCTGGAGGCCGCCGTGCGCCGCTCCTCGTCCACCATCACCCGCCTGATCGGCGGGCTCGCCGGGCTCGCCCTCGCCCTGGCCGGAGCGGTCGCCATCGCCGCCCCCGCCCAGGCCGCCACCCTCACCCAGGTCACCGGGTTCGGCTCCAACCCCGGCAACCTCGCCATGTACGCCTACCGGCCGGACAACCTGCCGGCCAACTCCCCGGCGGTCGTCCTCCTGCACGGGTGCACCCAGAACGCGTCCGGCTACTTCGCCAACTCCGGTTGGCAGAAGTACGCCGAACAGTGGAAGTTCTCGCTGATCGTCGCCCAGCAGCCGTCCGGCAACAACGCCAACTCCTGCTTCAACTTCTTCGAGTCGGGCGATACCACCCGCGGTCAGGGTGAGGCGCTGTCGATCAAGCAGATGGTCGACCACGCCAAGGCGAACTTCGGGGTGAACGGCTCCCGGGTCTTCGTCAGCGGCCTGTCCGCGGGCGGGGCGATGAGCGCGGTCATGCTTGCCACCTACCCGGACGTCTTCGCCGCCGGATCGATCATCGCGGGGATTCCCTACCGCTGCGCCACCAGCATGGTCAACGCGTTCAGCTGCATGAACCCGGGCGCGGACAAGACCCCGGCCGCGTGGGGCGACCTGGTCCGTGGCGCGTACTCCGGCTACACCGGCCCGCGGCCCCGGGTGGCCATCTGGCACGGCACCTCGGACACCACCGTCACCCCGCTCAACGGCACCGAGTCCCGCGACCAGTGGACCAACGTGCGGGGGGTCTCGCAGACCCCGAGCAGCACCTCGTCGCTGCCCGGCAACACCAGCCTGGAGGTGTACGGCAACGACGACGTACGCCTCTACCGGGTCTCCGGGATGGGCCACGGCACTCCGGTCGACCCGGGTTCCGCAGCCGAGCAGTGTGGCACCGCCGGCGCGTACTTCCTGGACACCATCTGCTCGACGTACCGTGACGCGCTCTTCTTCGGCCTGAACGGCGGCGGCACCAACCCGACCCCCACCCCGACGGCCACGCCGACCCCCACCCCCACGGCCACGCCGACCCCGACTCCGACGCCGACCCCGACCACGCCGGTGACCTGCGTGACCGCCAGCAACTACGCGCACGTGGTGGCCGGTCGGGCGTACCAGTCCGGTGGCTACGCCTACGCGAACGGCTCCAACCAGCGGATGGGCCTCTACAACACCTTCTACACCAGCGCTCTGAAGCAGACCGCCCCCAACTACTGGGTGATCGGCTGCTGACCACGCGCCAGGCCCTGTTGATCAAGAGGTTTGCGTCATCCAGAAGGCGGGATCTGACGCAAACCTCTTGATCAACACGGTGGCCGACGCAGGCCGTCGGCGCGGGCTCAGGCCAGCCGGGCCAGGACCGGCGTGAGCGGATCCAACGCGTCGCGGCGGACCACGAACCGGGTCACCCCCCAGCGCTGTTCGTGCTCGGCGACCGCTGTGACGATCTCGTCCACCGTGCCGATCAGCACGAACGGGGTGGCCAGCAGTTCGGCGGCGGTCATACCGTTGCGCCGGGCCTGCTCCGCGGCGGCAGCCTCCGCGTCGTCGGTGACCACCACGGTCTGCACCAGCGCCTCCAGCGCCGGCGGGTCGGTCCGGCCGGCCGCGCCGGCTGCCACGCAGGCCAGCTGCGCCTCCATCTGGTCGGCCCGCCACCGCGCCTCGTGCTGGTGGCCGTCAGCGAGGGTACGCCCGAACCCCGTCAGCCCGACCACGTCGGCGTGCGCGCCGGCCCAGTGCAGCAGCGTCGAGTTCGCCGTACCCATCGTCAGCGGGATCCGGTCCTGCACCGGCCGGGGTTCGCGCAGCACCGCCTCGCGCATCGTCAGCTCGGCCGAGTCGACGGTGACCGAGGCGCCGTCGAGCAGGGCGCGGACTGCCTCGGCGACGGCCACGCAACGGCGGACCCGGCCGGCCACGTCGGGGCGTTCCCGGCCCACCGCGCGCCACTCCGCCGGGGTGTGACCGGCGCCGACACCGAGCCGGGCCCGACCACCGGAGATCAGGTCGAGGGTTGCCACGTCGGCAGCGAGAAGCATCGGTTCCCGTACGCCGAGGTTCGACACGTACGAACCGAGCCCGATCGTCGAGGTGACCGGGGCGGCGGCGGCCAGCGCTACGAACGGTGACGTCACGTCGCCGGGGTGGTCGGCGGCGAGCAGGGCGTCGAAGCCGGCGGTCTCGGCCCGGCGGGCCAGCTCGGCCCAGCTCGTCGCGTCGGTCGGGGTGGCCTGGAGGGAGAAGGTCGCCATTGGTCCAGCATCGGCCCACGCCAGCCCACCGGCGACCTGCCGGCCGCCGATTCTGCCGAGGGCCGAACCATCCGGGGGCAGGCGGGCCGAGGCTCCGCCGGCGCCCCCGGCTCCTGCTGATCATGAAGTTGTTGCCACGACACGCCGAGGCGGGTGACAACAACTTCATGATCAACGCGAACGGCGGCGGGGCTCGGGTCAGGGGGTCAGGGCCGCCTGGAGGGCTTCGGGGAGGGTGGGGTGCTGGTAGCGGTAGGCGGCTCTCGTCAGGACGCCGGGGAGGACGCGGGTGCTGGTCAGGGCCTCGTGGGAGAAGCCGCCGAGGGCCACCTTGAGCGCCAGTGCGGGGATCGGGATGATCGCCGGACGGTGCAGCTGTCGGGCCAGCTCGCGGGTGAACTCGGCGTTCGTCACCGGGTTCGGCCCCACCACGTTGACCGGGCCGGCGACCTCGTCGTGGTCCAGCAGGAAGAGGGTCGCGCCCAGCCAGTCGGCCAACGAGATCCACGGCAGCCACTGCCGGCCGCTGCCCAGCCGGCCGGCGATGCCCAGCTTGAATGGCAACAGCTGCGGCTTGAGCAATCCGCCGTCGCGGTCCAGTGGCAGGCCGGTGCGCATCCGGATGACGCGTACCCCGGCGTCCTCGGCTGGCCGGGTCGCGGCCTCCCACACCCGGCAGACGTCGGCTAGGAAGCCCTCGCCGGCCGGTGCGTCCTCCTCGACGGCCCGGTCACCGGTGTTGCCGTACCACCCCACGGCCGAGGAGTTGAGCAACGCCCGTGGTCGGTCGGCGGCGGGAAGCCCGGCGATGGTGGTCGCCAGTGTGGTGGTGCTGTCCACCCGGCTGGTCCGGATCAACCGCCGGTAGTCGTCGTTCCAGCGCTTGTCGCCAACGCCCGCGCCGGCCAGGTTGATCACCGCGTCCGCCTCGGCGACCACGGCCGGGTCGAGCTGCCCGGCTGCGGGGTCCCACCGCCGCTCCTGCGGGTCGCGCGGCGGGCGACGGACCAGCCGGGTGATCTGGTGCCCGTCCGCTGTGAGCCGGTCGGCCAGCCGGGTGCCGAGGAAGCCGGACGCGCCGGCCAGAAGGATGCGCATACCCCCATCTTCGTCCAGAACGCCACCGGGAGATGCGTGGGGCCGCCGGTGGCGGGGCGTTCCGGTGAACGAATTCGCGACGGAACCCACTACCCGACCGAGGTGATCGAGTGGTTCCTGGAGATGGGGCGCCATCCCGACGGCAACGGCTGGGTCGCCCCGGACGTCGAGCAGGTGACCGGACGCCCCGGACGCACGTTCCGGCAGTGGGCCGCCGAGCACGCGGACGACTTCCGGTGACGGCGCCCGGGGCGAGGGCCGCGGCGGTCAGGCCGCGTGGGCCGGGCGCAGGTCGGCGAGCAGTCGCTCCACCTCGGCGTACGTCTCGGCGCTCAGCGGGCCGAGCGTCAGGGTCGCCAGGTTCTCCTCGGCCTGGGCCACCGTGCGCAGGCCGGGGATCGGCACGGTACGCGGGCTGCGCGCCAGCAGCCAGCCCAGCGCGCCCTGTGCGAGGGTCCGTCCGTCGGCGGTGAGCGCGGCGCGGACCTGCTCCACCCGGGCCGCCCAGCGGGGTGTCGGCCGGCCGTCGGTGAACCACTCCAGCCACTCCGGCGCCCGCCCGCGCACGTCGTCCGCCCCGACGGCCCGGGTCGACCCGGTGAGCAGCCCCATCGCCAGCGGCCCGCGGTTGAGGCTGGCCAGGTCGTGGCTGTCGCAGACCGCCAGCACCGCCGCGTTGTCGCGCAGCACCGACTCGTCGTGCTGGATGGCGGCGCAGTGCGGGCCGGCCGCCGCGAACGCCTCCGCCGAGGCGGGGTTGTCGGTGCTCCACCCGTACGCCCGGATCTTGCCCTGGTCGACCAGGGCCTCCAGGGTGTCGACCAGATCCAGCGCGGCGGGCACCGGCAGCTCGTTGAGGTGGAGTTGGTAGAGGTCGACGTGGTCGGTGCCGAGGCGGCGCAGCGAGTCCTCCAGGCTGCGTACCGCGAAGGCCGGGCTGGCGTCGGTGCCGAGCGCACGCCGGGTGGCCTCCTCGCTGACGTTGCCGAACTTGGTGGCGATCACCGCGCTGTCGCGCCGGCCGGCCAGGGCCCGGCCGAGGATCCGCTCGCTGTGCCCGGCGCCGTAGTTGCTGGCCGTGTCGAACAGGGTCACCCCAAGCTCGATTGCAGTGTGGATGGTGCGGATCGACTCGTCGTCGTCGACCTCGCCCCAGCCGAACGGCTGCCCACCGTCACCCCAGAGCGGGCCCCCGATCGCCCAGCACCCCATCCCGATCGCGCTCACCTCGATGCCGCTGCGTCCCAGCGTTCGTGTCGTCGTCATGGTCACCAGCCTCCAACCTGGAGTGTGCTCCAGGTCAAGCACTACGATCTCGACATGAGCGGTTACGCCCCCGCGGAGGCTGCCCGCCGCAGCGGCTTCAGCCTCGACACCCTGCGCTACTACGAGAAGATCGGCCTGCTCGCCGACGTGGGCCGGACGACGGGCGGTCAGCGGGTCTTCACCGACGACGACCTCGGCTGGCTGGTGCTGTTCCGCTGTCTGCGCGACACCGGGATGCCGATCGCCCAGATGTGCCGCTACGCGGAGCTGGCCCGCGAAGGCGACCACACCGTCGACGAGCGGCGGGAGCTGCTGAAACAGCACGCTGTTCGGGTCGAGGAGCAGATGCTCCTGCTGAGCCGCCAGTACGAGCACCTGCGGGAGAAGATCCGCTTCTACGAGCGGCTGCCCGGGCCGGCGCCGGAGGCCGAGCGGCCCACCGCCACCCGGCCCGGCCCAGCCGTCAGTCGGTGACCTGCGGAGGCACGGTCAGACCGAGGAGTTCCTCGGCCGTCCCGGGCCGGCCGGTGAGCGCGTTCAGCGCGGAGACCAACCGCTTCTCCTCGTAACGGAAGTGCGACTCCAACAGGGCGGCCAACCCGTCCAGCTCGCCGCGCACCTGGGCGAGGGGCACCGCCGTGTCGCCGGCGAGCAGCGCCTCGACCCGCTCCAGGATCCCCGCCACCACCTCGTGATCGGTGATCAGGTTCGCGATGACCGGGCGTAGTTGGGGGACCTGCTCGGCCAGCAGCCGGAACGCGCCCGCGTCCTCGCCGGTGTGGTGTCGGCCCAGTGCGGCGCAGAAGGTCAGGCAGTGCGCCCGCAGGTCCCGGGACGGGGCGTCGAGGTTTGCCCGGAGACGGGTCAGTTCCGCCCTGAGCCAGAGGTGGATCTCGATCATTTGATTGCCGACGGCGGCGAGCCGGTCGGCCGGTGAACCGGTCGGGTGCACGTTTGTCCCATGCTGTCCCCGCGCCTCCATGCCCACGGCGGCCTTCGTGCCGGGTACACCGCGACGCTGCGCCGGAGTCTATCCCGAACCGATCACGGCGTGGTTGGCTCGTCGGTCTCCCGGACGTCGTGCCAGCGCGCCCGCCAGGCGGCCTCGTGGGCCTCGTGGCTGGTCCGCTCCTGGAAGACGGCGGAGCGCAACGCGTGCCGGGAATCCGACATCACCATCACCTCCACGGCCACCAGCGCCACGCAGATCACTGTC
This sequence comes from Micromonospora sp. M61, assembly GCF_018070245.1. NCBI lineage: Bacteria > Bacillati > Actinomycetota > Actinomycetes > Micromonosporales > Micromonosporaceae > Micromonospora > Micromonospora sp. M61. The sequence continues at coordinate 6,138 of NZ_JAGPYA010000044.1, forward strand.
GCGAGGGTGAGCGCGCCCAGCGCCGGCAGGTGCTGACCGACCGGGAGGGCCGCGATGAGCACCACGATGACGCCGACGCGGGTCCAGCTGACGGTGTGCAGGGTGCGCAGCTGGAACAACAGGTTGACGGCGAAGTAGCAGATCAACCCGCCGAAGAGCATCGGCACGGCCGGTCCCTCGACCTTCTCGGCGATCCCGCCGGCCGGATCAGTGATCTTGTGCAGAACCTCCTCGTTACCGATGGAAAAGAGGATCACCCCGGCGATCATCGGCAGGTAGAGGTACGCGTACGCGTCGCGGGCCATGGCCACCCGGGGGGCGCCCTCCGCCGCGTGCAGGGCGATCCGGGCGGCCGGCCCGATGAAGTCGAAGTGCGCCCACCACAGGGCGGCGGTGACCACGATGCCGAGCGCCGCGGCAGCCACCGCCGGCCAGGTCACCGGCTTGCCGAGCAAGTTGCCGCCCACCCCGGTGGAGATGATGGACTCGCCCAGCGCGATGATCAGGATGAGGTCGTAGCGCTCCGTCCAGTGCTCGGCGCTGGTCACCCCCCAGCCCCAGGTGCCGACGATGAAGCCGGTGGCGTACTGCACCACCACCACGGTGATCCACAGCCCGTCGCGGACCATGGCGGCCTGGTCGGGGTTGGTGATCTGTGGCGGAATCAGCGCGGCGGCCAGCAGCAGCACGATGCTCACCGCCAGCTCCGGGGCGAAGCGCCGCAGTTGCCGCCGCTCCTGCGGGCTGTCCCGCACCACATGCTGGTAGAGGATCCAGTGGATGCCGCGGACCACGACGTAGCTGATGGCCACCAGCATCGGGCCGGCGGCGCTCCCCTTCGGGTCGTTGAAGGCCTGCGGCAGCGCCAGCGCGAACGCGAACAGGGCGACCATCGCGATCACCATGAGCACCGGGACGTAGCCCTCGCCGAGCCGGACCCGGGTGGCCACCAGGCTGTGCACCACCCAGATCCACCAGAGCACGGCGAGCACCAGAGCGGCATGCAACAGCTGCCGGCCGGAGATGTTGGCGGCGGTCGCCCGCGTGATGATGAAGAACGAGAAGACGAAGACCAGGTCGAAGAAGACCTCGAACTTGTCCACCCGGGCACCGGGAGCAATCGGGACGGCCGGTCCCAGCTGTCCACCCCGCCGGTAGCCGCCCACGATCCCACTCTGGCAGCGTCCGGCCTGCTCGGAGGCCTGAACGGCGATGGCGACGGTGTCCGGCGTTACCTCCGGTCCGGCTCGGGAAAACACCGGGACTACCGCCTCCGGCAGCGGGCCGGTCGGTCCGACCCACCCTGGACAAGGATGGATCATGACGACGAACAACCCGATCACCACCTCGTTCGCCCATACCTCCACGGCCATGGACGTGATCCGGGGTGTGGACCTCGTCCGTCGGCGGGCGATCGTCACCGGCGGGTCGTCCGGCATCGGCGTGGAAACCGCCCGCGCCCTGGCCAGCGCCAGCGCGGAGGTCACCCTGGCCGTCCGCAACCCCGACGCCGGCCACAAGGCCGCCGACGACATCACCGGCACCACCGGCAACGACCGCGTCCTGGTCGCCCCGCTCGACCTCGCCGACCAGGGTTCGATCGCCGACTTCGTCGCCAACTGGGACGGACCGCTGCACATCCTGGTCAACAACGCCGGCATCATGGCCGCGCCCCTGTCCCGCACCCCGCAGGGCTGGGAGATGCAGTTCGCCACGAACCACCTCGGGCACTTCGCGCTCGCCACCGGGCTGCGCCCGGCACTCGCGTCCGGCGACGGGGCCAGGATCGTCTCGGTCAGCTCCGCCGCCCACCTGCGCTCACCGGTGGTCTTCGACGACATCCAGTACGACCAGCGGGAGTACGAGCCGTGGCAGGCGTACGGGCAGTCCAAGACGGCCAACGTGCTGTTCGCCGTCGAGGCGTCCCGGCTCTGGGCCGACGACGGCATCACGGCCAACTCGCTGATGCCCGGCGCGATCCGGACCAACCTCCAGCGCTACGTCAGCGAGGAGGAACTGGACCGGCTGCGCGCGGGCAACGCGGCGGCCTGGAAGACCGTCGAACAGGGCGCCGCCACCTCGGTGCTGGTCGCCACGTCGCCACTGCTCGACGGTGTGGGCGGGCGCTACTTCGAGGACTGTCAGGAGGCTGCCCCCGCCCAGCCCGGCGGGCGGACGGGAGTCGCCGCGTACGCGCTGGACCCGGAGGCCGCCGAGCGGCTCTGGAAGGTGTCGACCGCGCTGCTCAAGGCCTGAGGACGCACACGAGAGGGCGCCCCGGTCGACGACCGGGGCGCCCTCTCGGCGTTGCGGGCAGATCAGGCCAGGCCCAGCTCCGACTCGAAGTTGCCGGCCTCCAGCCGCTCCTTGACCGCAGTCAGGAAGCGAGCGGCGTCGGCGCCGTCGATCAGCCGGTGGTCGTAGGACATGGCCAGGTAGACCATCGACCGGATCGCGACGACCTCGCCCAGCTCCGGGTCGTTGACCACGACCGGCCGCTTGACCACGGCACCCGTGCCGAGCATCGCCGACTGCGGCGACGGCACGATCGGGGTGTCGAAGAGCGCGCCCCGGCTGCCCGTGTTGGTCACCGTGAAGGTCGCCCCGGCCATCTCGTCCGGGGTGATCTTGTTGGCCCGGGTGCGCTCGGCCAGGTCGGCGATCCGCTTGGCGATGCCGCCCATGTTGAGCTCACCGGCGTTGTGGATGACCGGCACGAGCAGCCCGCGCTCGGTGTCCACGGCGACGCCCAGGTGCTCGGCCGCCGGGTAGGTGATCGTGCCACCTTCCAGGTCCATGCTGGCTTGGACGATCGGGTACGTCTGGAGCGCCTCGATGGCGGCGAGCGCGAAGAACGGCAGGAAGGACAGCTTCACGCCGTGCTTGGCCTGGAACGACTCCTTCGCCCGCGTCCGCAACCTGGCGACCCGGGTGACGTCCACCTCGACCACGGTGGTGAGCTGGGCCGTCTCGTGCAGCGACTGCTGCATCCGCTTGGCGATGGTCGCCCGGATGCGCGGCAGCTTCTCGGTGGTGCCCCGCTTGCTGCTCGGCTGCGGCTTCTCGGCCGGCTTGGCCGGGGCCGCCGACGGTGCGGCGGCCGGCTGTGCGGCAGCGGGGGCGGCCTTGGCGGCCTTCGCCTTCTCGGCGGCCTCCAGCACGTCCTGCTTGCGGATCCGGCCACCCACACCGGTGCCGTTGAGCGAGGACAGGTCGACGCCGTGCTCACCGGCCAGCTTGCGCACCAGCGGGGTCACGTACCCGGCGGCCTCCTCGCCGCCACCCTGCGCCGGGGCGGACGGACGCGGCGGCGTCGAGGCCGGCGCGGCAGGCTGCGAGGCCTGCTCGGTCTTCGCCGGCTGCGCCGAGCTTTCGGTCTCCGCGGCCGGTTCGTTGTACGACATGCCGGGGGTCGGCTCCTCGACCTTCGGCTCCGGCTTCGGCTCGGCCTTGGGCGCCGGCTTGGCCTCCGCCTTCGGCTCGGGCTTCGGCTCGGGCTTGGCCTCGGCGGGGGCCGCACCGGCAACGCCGATGATCGCCAGGTCGGCGCCGACGTCGGCGGTCTCGTCCTCGGCGACCTTGATCTCCAGCACAGTGCCGGCGACCGGCGACGGGATCTCGGTGTCGACCTTGTCGGTGGACACCTCCAGCAGCGGCTCGTCGACCTCGATGGTCTCGCCGACCTGCTTCAGCCAGCGGGTGACAGTGCCCTCGGTGACGCTCTCACCCAGGGCCGGCATCTTCACCGCGGTGCCCTCGCCCGAGGAAGCGGCGGCCGGAGCCGGCGCCTCGGTCCGGGCCTCGGTCGGCGCCTCGTCCTGGGCCACCTCGTCGGCGGTGCCCTCGGCGGCGGCCGTCGGCTCGGCGGCCGGCTCGACCTCCTCGGTCGGGGCCTGCTCCTGCGGGGCGGCCTCGCCACCGCCGGTCGACTCGCCCTCACCGGAGATGACAGCCAGCTCGCTGCCCACCTCGGCGGTCTCGTCCTCACCGACCACGATCCGGCTCAGCACGCCGGCAGCGGGCGACGGGATCTCGGTGTCGACCTTGTCGGTGGAGACCTCGAGCAGGGGCTCGTCGACCTCGACCGTGTCGCCCTCCTGCTTGAGCCAGCGAGTGACGGTGCCCTCGGTGACGCTCTCGCCGAGCCGGGGCATGGTGACCGATACCGGCATTTTCTGAGACTCCTTCATTCCCCTGGTGGGATCTTCGCCCGTCGCCGGACGCCGCGGTTGTGGATGATCAGGCGTGCGCGTGCAGCGGCTTGCCGGCGAGGGCCAGGTGCGCCTCGCCCAGGGCCTCGTTCTGGGTCGGGTGGGCGTGCACGAGCTGGGCGACCTCCGCCGGGTAGGCCTCCCAGTTGTAGATGAGCTGCGCCTCACCGATCAGCTCACCCACCCGGGCGCCGATCATGTGCACGCCGACCACCGGGCCGTCCTCGACCCGGACCAGCTTCACGAAGCCGGTGGTCTTGAGGATCTGGCTCTTGCCGTTGCCACCCAGGTTGTAGTTGTACGTCTTGACCTTGTCGGCGCCGTACTGCTCCTTGGCCTTGGCCTCGGTGAGACCCACCGACGCCAGCTCCGGGTCGCAGTAGGTGACGCGCGGGATGCCGACCTCGTCGATCACGGCCGGAGTCTGCCCGGCGATCTCCTCGGCGACGAAGATGCCCTGCTGGAAGCCGCGGTGCGCGAGCTGGAGGCCGGGCACGATGTCGCCGACCGCGTAGACGTTCGGCACGCTGGTGCGCAGCCGCTCGTCGGTCAGCACGTAGCCGCGGTCCATCTTGACGCCCTGCTCCTCGTACCCGAGGTTGGCGGTGTTCGGGCCGCGACCCACGGCGACCAGCAGCAACTCCGCCTCGACGGTCTCGCCGCCGGAGATCGTCAGCTTGACGCCGCTCTCGGTCTTCTCGACCTTCTCGAACGGCTTGCCGACCTTGAAGTTGATCTTCCGCTTGCGGAACGCCCGCTCCAGCGCCTTGGACGACTCCTCGTCCTCGGCGGCGACCAGCCGGGGCAGCGCCTCGACGATCGTCACGTCCACACCGAAGGACTTCCACACGCTGGCGAACTCGACGCCGATCACGCCGCCACCGAGCACGATCACCGACGACGGCACCCGGTCCATCGTGAGCGCGTGGTCGCTGGTGATGATCCGCTCGCCGTCGACCTCCAGGCCGGGCAGGCTCTTCGCGTACGAGCCGGAGGCCAGGACGATGTTGCGGCCGGTGTAACGCTTGCCGTCCACCTCGACCACGTTCTTGCCGACCAGCTTGCCGTGGCCCTCGACGATCGTGATGCCCTTGTTGCCCTTCAACATGCCCTGCAGGCCCTTGTACAGGCGGGCGATCACGCCGTCCTTGTACGAGTTGACCCCGGCCATGTCGATGCCGATCAGCTCGGCCTTGACGCCGAACTGCTCCGACTCGCGGGCCTGGTCGGCGATCTCCGCGGCGTGCAGCAGGGCCTTCGTCGGGATGCAACCGTTGTGCAGGCAGGTGCCGCCGAGTTTGCCCTTCTCGACCAGCGCGACCTTCAGGCCCAGCTGGACGGCGCGCAGCGCGGTCGCGTAGCCGCCGCTGCCACCTCCGAGAATGACAATGTCGAAGGTCGCTTCGTTCGGCTCGCTCACGTCCAACTCCCAGGTCGCGTCGCTGCATCGGGGGTCACAGAGGTGTAACAGGGACACACCCCACCTCGGTCATCTTGTCACCACTGGGCACAGGGTGCGTACCGAGGTGCCCAACGACACGTCATCGACACGTACCCTTGGCACCGTCGTCGATGACGCAACATGGGGGAGAGATCCGGTGGGCTTGTTCCGGCGCCGCAAACAGACGGCTGTGCCGAGCCATGACCGCGCTGCCAGTCGCGGCGATCTGGACCATTTGGAGAACTTCATCCGCAGTCGGCGCGGCGTCGAGGCTTACATCGAACCCCGCACGACGGTGACGGAGACCACTGTCATCCTGATCGCCGACGATGGGGAGTGGACCCGCCGGCGCATCGACGGCCCGGACGGCGCCCGGCGCTTCGCGTACCGGATGGGCATCCCCGTGTACGACGTCCGGCTGATGGGCTACCCGCAGCGGATGCGCGACTTCAACGAGCGCCGCAAACGTCGCCCCGAGCAGTACTGAACGTGCGGAAGGGCCACCTGCCAACGCAGGTGGCCCTTCCGGGAATCCGTCAGCCGTTGGCGGCGACGTCCTCGACAAGCTGCACCAGGGTGCGGACCGGGACGCCGGTGCCGCCCTTGGTCCAGTAGCCGGTCGGCTCGCCCGAGTGGTAGCCCGGCCCGGCGATGTCGATGTGCGCCCAGGCCACGTCGTCGGTCACGAACTCGCGCAGGAACACCCCGCCCTGCAGCATGTGACCGGCCCGGTCCATGCCGGCGTTGACCTGCGAGATGTCCGCCACGTCGGACTCCATGCCCTTGCGCACGTCGTCGGGCAGCGGCATCGGCCACGCCGGCTCGCCGACCGCGTCGCCGACCGCCTGGACCCGGTCGCACAGCTCCGGGGTGCCCATCACGCCGGCCATCCGCTTGCCCAGCGCGATCACCTGGCCGCCGGTCAGGGTGGAGGTCTCGAACAGGTAGTCGGTGCCGTCCGCGCAGGCGCGGGCCATGGCGTCACCCAGGACCATCCGGCCCTCGGCGTCGGTGTTGAGCACCTCGACCCGCTTGCCGTTGAACATGGTGATCACGTCGCCCGGCCGGTAGCTGGTGCCCGACGGCATGTTCTCCGCCATCGGCAGGTACGCGCTGACCGCCACCGCCGGCTTCAGCGCGGCGATCGCCAGCATGGCCGCGCCGACCGCGGCGGCGCCCGCCATGTCGGACTTCATCTCCCACATGCCCTGCGCCGGCTTGATCGAGATGCCGCCGGTGTCGAAGGTGATCCCCTTGCCGACCAACGCGACCCGCTTGCCGTTGCCACCGCTCTGCGGGGTGTAGGTGAGCTTCACCAGCCGCGGCGGGGCCTCCGAGCCCTGCCCGACCGCGACGATGCCGCCGTACCCGCCGGCGGCCAGCGCCGCCTCGTCCAGCACCTCGACGCCGAGGCCCGCGGCACGGGCGGCGTCGGCGACCGCGTCGGCGAACGACGGCGGACGCAGCTCGTTCGGCGCGGTGTTCACCCAGTCCCGGCTGGTCCGGACCGCGCCCGCCACCGCCAGCGCCCGGGTGACCTCCGCCTGGGCGCCCGCGTCACCGGCGTCCGGCACCGCGATGAGCACCTCGGCGACCGGCTCCCGCCGGGTCGGCTGCGGGCGGGTCTTGTAGCCGGCGAACCGGTACCCGCCGAGCAGCGCACCCTCGGCGACCGCGCGCAGCTCCGCCGACGCGTCCGCGTCGTCCGGCAGCGGCAGGGACAGGGCGACCTTCGGAGCGCCGGCCAGGGCCCGGATCGCCGTACCGGCGGCCCGGCGCAGCGTCTCCGGGGCCGGGGCGGCACCCGACGGCTCCGGGCCGAGCCCGACCGCGACGACCAGCGGCGCGGTCACGGTGCCCAGCGTGGCCAGCTTGACGACCTCACCCGGCCCACCTGTCGCACCGAGCAGCGCGAGGGTCTCGGTCAGCTTGCCGTCGAAGGCGACGGCGATGCTCTCCGCGCCGCTGGCGAGCAGCAGGGTGCCGGCGAGGCCGCTGGTGGCGTCCTGCTCTCCGGTCTGGCTGTGCACGCCGATCACGATCGCGTCGACGGCGAGCTCGGCCGGGTCGGTGTCGACCAGGCTCAGGTTGGTGGTGCGGGGTGATGTCACTGAAGCTACTCCGGGCGGGCCGGGCCGGTCGCGGCGTCGCGTACCGGCGGTGAAGGTCTCCGGCGGAACCTACCCGCCGGACGTCATGGCTGTCCCGCCGACAGCGCCAGCGGGCTCCCGCCGATGCTAACCAGCCACGTTGCCCCCGGTAAGTTGCCACCCATGACCGACGTGACCTCCGACGCCGCCGCGACCCGGCTGCGCCGTTCCCCGCTGCACGAGCGGCACACCGCCGCCGGCGCCAAGTTCGCCCCCTTCGGGGGTTGGGAGATGCCGCTGGAGTACGCCGGCGGCGGTGTGCTCAAGGAGCACGCCGCGGTGCGGACCGCGGTGGGGGTCTTCGACGTGTCGCACCTGGGCAAGGCTCGGGTGAGCGGCCCCGGCGCGGCCGACTTCGTCAACGCCTGCCTCAGCAACGACCTGGGCCGGATCGGCCCCGGCCGAGCGCAGTACACGCTCTGCTGCGACGACGCCACCGGTGGTGTGGTGGACGACATCATCGCCTACCTGTACGCCGACGACCACGTCTTCCTCATCCCGAACGCCGCGAACACCGCCGAGGTCGTGCGCCGGTTGCGCGCCGCCGCGCCCGCGCAGGTCACCGTCACCGACGAGCACGAGGCGTACGCCGTGCTGGCCGTCCAGGGCCCCCGCTCGGCCGAGCTGCTGGCCGCCCTCGACCTGCCCGTCGAGCACGGCTACATGAGCTTCTCCGCCGCGAGCCTGGCCGGGATGGAGTTGACCGTCTGCCGTACCGGCTACACCGGCGAGCTGGGCTACGAGCTGGTGGTGCCGGCGGAGCACGCCGTGGCTGTCTGGGACGCGCTCTTCGCCGCGGGCGCGGCGTTCGAGCTGCGGGCCTGCGGCCTGGCCGCCCGGGACACGCTGCGTACCGAGATGGGTTACCCGCTGCACGGGCAGGACCTGTCCCTGGACATCAGCCCGGTGCAGGCCCGTTCCGGCTGGGCGGTCGGTTGGGACAAGCCGGCCTTCTGGGGCCGCGACGCGCTGCTCGCCGAGAAGGCCGCCGGCCCCCGGCGTACGCTGCGCGGCCTGGTGGCCGTCGACCGCGCGATCCCGCGGCCCGGGATGACCCTGCACGTGGGAGACACCCAGGTCGGCGAGGTGACCAGCGGCACCTTCTCGCCGACCCGCAAGCAGGGCATTGCGCTGGCCCTGTTGAACACCGAGGCCAACCTGGCCGAGGGCGACGAGGTGGAGATCGACATCAGAGGCCGCCGAGCCCCCCTGAAGCTGACAAAACCCCCCTTCGTAACCCCCTCAGTGAAGTAACCCGCCCCGCCCCGGTGATCAAGAGGTTTGCGTCACGTCCGGACGAGATTCTGACGCAAACCTCTTGATCAACTGGGAAGAGTGGGGGCGGGTCAGCGCGTGGGGGTTGGGGGTTCGCCGGAATCCAGGACGGCCTGGGTCCAGCCGCCTTCGATGACGCCGGTCGCGTCCAGGACCGCCCAGTCGACCACGTCGGTCGCCTCCACCACGACCGGTGCGCCGATGCGGACCGACGGGTCGGTGTTGGCGTCGCTGGCGCTCACGCCGACGATCCGCTCCGGGGCCTCCCACGAGGTGACGCCCGCCCAGACGTACTCCGGGCCGTCGTCGCCGGGCAGGCCGTACTTGACCACGAGCTGCGACTCGGCGGGAAGGTGGCCGGCGACGAAACGGGCGCGCGCGTCACCCAGCGCGGCCCGGGCGGTAGCGACCGCCCGGCTCATCGCGTCACCCGAGCGGGCGTAGCGCACGTCCGGCTGGATCCCGGAGAACAGGGTCGCGCAGGCGGCGGCGTAGTAGCGCCCGTCCGGGCCCGGGTGCCCGGCCGGTGGGCGCAGGCTGAGGAACGAGTCGGCCTCCGGGTCGGTCGCCGGGTCCAGCTCCAGGCGCAGCAGCACCGGGGCGGTCGCGCCATGCTGCTCCGGGTTGCCGTACGCGACCGCGATGTCGTGACCGGTGACGGTGGCGAGCACCGGGAGCTGCACGAACGCCGGCACCTCCTCGCCGGTGAGCCCGTCGGTCCAGTCCCGCAGCAGCCGGCGTGCCGCACCGGTCATCACCGCACCCCAGGCGCGGGTGAGGTGGTCGGGCACCCCCTGGGTCTGCAACTCCAGCAGCCCGAAGCGGCGCAGCCCCTTGGTGGTGAACCAGAGCCCCTCGGTGTCCGACGAGTACGGCACCAGGACCCAGTCGACCAGCCGGATGCGCCCCTGCTCGTCGGGGAGTGAGCGCAACGCGGTCGCCGGGTCGAGGAACTGCAGGCCGAACACGTCCACCACGTCGCCGTCGACGGACTCCGCCACGGCGGCCGCGACCGCCCGGGCCGCCCACTCGTGCGCGGGCGGCCAACCCGGCCGGTACTCGGCCTGTACGACCACCAGGTGGGTCGCCGCGGCCAGCCGGGCCAGCTGCTCCTCGGTCGCGCCGAACGCGGTGAGCAGGTCCGGTGGCAGCTCGGGGAACTCGGTGATCGGCCGGGTGTCGACGCTCATCAGCGGGCTGTCCAGCATCTGCCTGGCCAGCCCGTGGACCGGCTCGGCCAGCCGGCCGGTCAGCGCCGCCACAGCGGTCTTCGCGCTGACCTTCGGCAGCCCCGCCATCGGCACCAGGTAGGTCGCGCTGAGCGACTCCGGCACCGGTACGGGCAGGAAGTCGTCCGTGATGAGCATTTCTGGTTCCCCCGGTGGCCGTGCCGGTGCTGTCGAGCCGAACGCTACCCGGCCTGCCGCGCCCGGTTCAGCCGGACAGCACCAGACCCAGGTAGACCAGCGTGGTGACCACCTCGACGGTCGCGCCGAGAACGTCCCCGGTTATCCCGCCGAGCCGGCGTACCACGTGGTTGAGCAGCAGTAACGCGACGGCGAGCGCGACGGCCACGGCCAGCGGCCCCTGCCACGGGCGGCCCGGCACCGCGCCGACCGCCAGCAGCGCGACGGCGATCGCGCCGGCGGTCAGGGCCAGCGGGCCGACGGTGCCGGCCACGAGCGCGCCGAGCCCGTCCGGCCGGGCCGCCGGCACTCCCCGCCGGCAGGCCACCGTGACGCCGAGCCGCCCGGCGGCGGTCGCCGTGACCACCGCCGCGACGCACGCCGGCCAGGACCGCCCCGCCAGGTCGGCCAGCGCCGCCGCCTGCACCAGGAGTACGACCACCAGGGCGACCACCCCGAACGGGCCGACGTCCGGCTTCTTCATGATCTCCAGCGCGGCCGCGCCCCGCCGGTACGAGCCGAGCGCGTCCACGGTGTCGGCGAGCCCGTCCAGGTGCAGCCCTCGGGTGAGCAGCGCGGCGGCGCCGACCGTCACACCGGCGGCCACCAGTGGGGGAGCGACAGCGCCGGTCAGCAGCAGCACACCGGCCAGCAGGGCGCCGAGCAGCGCGCCGACCGCCGGGGCGAGCGCCATCGCGGTGCCGGCCACCGGGCGGTCGATCCGTCCGGCGCGCACCGGCAGCGTGCTGAACGTGGTGAGCGCGAGCCGGGTGCCCGCGAGGAACCGCGACTCAGCCGGCACGCCAGCCCGACGCCGGCTGCTCATCCGCACCGGTGCTGGCCGGGCCCGGCCCGGCCGGTTCCGGCTCGGCGAAGTCAGGCTCGGCGAGGTCCGGGTCGCTGTCGTTCACGTACGGGTCGTTCACGGCGGGGTAGCTGGGCTGCGGCTCGTCGGCGGCCGGGTCCGTTTCGTCGTCGCCGCCGAGCGACGGGTGGACCGGCAGCGCGGCCGACAGCGCCAGCACCGAGCGCAGCAGCGGGAGCGCGACCAGCGCGTTCGCGCCCTCACCGAGATCCATCCGCAGGTCGAGCAGCGGGGTGAGGCCGAGCACGTCGGCGGCGAGCCGCACCGCCGGGTGCCCACCGTGGTCGGCGAGCAGGCACCAATGCCGGGCCTGCCCGGCCAGGTCCCGGCTGACCATGCCGGCGGCCACCCCGACCGGCCCGTCGAGCAGCACCGGCACCCGGCGCGCGGTGGCGCCGAGCAGCACACCGGTGGCGACCGCGACGTCGCCGCCGCCCAGTTCGGCCAGGATGTCCTTGGCACCGCGCGACGAGCGGCGGGTGCGGTGCAGGGCGTCGCGTACCGCCGCGCAGCGGACCATCCACGCCGCGTCGTCGATCTCGCCGGAGTCGGTGATCACCCGGCCCAGCACGGCGGGCGGCTCCGCGCCGGCCGTCGCCGCGAGCACCGCTGCGGCCGCCGCCTCGGTGCCGGCTCCGCACGCCCCCAGGACCAGCAGCTGTACGCCGGCGTCGGCCGCCTGTTCGGCCAGCCGCCAGCCGTAGCGCAGCGCGGACTCCACCTGATCCGGTGAGAGCGCCGGTTGGTCTTCCATCGGGGCGGAGGCCGGGGCGTCCACCACCTGGAGGCTGGCGCCACTCTCGGCGGCCAGCCGCGCCAACGCGCCCTTGCCCGCGCGGGCCTGCGCGGCTCGTCGCGCCGACTCACCGGCGATGGTGCCGGCCGACCCGCCGCCAGCGTGGTCGCCGTGCAGCAGCAACACCCGCACCGAGCTCCAGGCGCGGGGGGTCGAGGTGCCCTGGGTGCCGGCGGCGAAGCCGACCACCCGGTCGAGCACGCCCAGCCCGGCGCCCGGTACGTCCAGCGTGGCCAGCCGGTCCACCGCCTGTGGGCCCGCGTACTCGTCGGGCATCGGCAGCTCCATGCCGGGCTGGATGACCAGCCCGGTGGCCACCATCGGCAGTGCCATGGTCGGCGCGGCCCAGGGGTTGCCGGGCTCCTGGTTCGGGGCGGCCGGCGGCGCGTGCGTCAACACGTCGGGCAGCTGCACCTCGGGGGTGGGCTCGGCGTCGGCCAGGCTCGCGACGACCGGCGCGGTCACGCGGGCCGAAGCCGACGGCGCGGCGGCAGGGACGGACTGGGCGATCGTGGTGGCGGCCGGCTTCAGCCAGACCGGCTGACCGGCGACGACCAGCGCCACCGCGTCGCAGGCGTCGGCGACCGCACGGTTGGCCGCGCCCAACGCGTCGGTGAACGCCCGGCCCAGCGGGGTGGTCGGCACCAACGACAGCCCCACCTCGGGGCTCACCAGCACCACCCGCGCCGCGCAGCCGCGCAGCGCCTCGGCCAGCTCGGCGATCGTTGCGACGTCGTCAGCGGGCTGGTGGTCCGGGTCGAGCAGCACCGTCACCCAGCCGCCCAGGTCGTCGACGAGCAGCGTCTCGTTCGGCTCGGCGGACTCGAGCACGTCGGCCAACCTGCGCGGGTCCTCGGTGGTCTCCTCGGTGGTCCAGCTGCCCGGCCGCCGGGCGCGGTGCGCCGCCAGCCGGGTAGCCCACTCGGTGTCCTCCGGGTCGCCCTCGGGCGCGGTGGCGACGTAGCGGACCACCGGCGCGTCGGTGACCAGGGACTCGGCGAACTCGGACTTGCCAGACCGGGTACCGCCGAGCACCAGGACCGTGTTCCACCCGTCTACGGACATGCCCGTACCTTAAGGCCGCCGGGGGTGGCGGTGCCTGCCGGCCCGGCGTGGTGGTCGAAGGACCCGCCGTCGGTGCTGCGGGCCCGGCCGCCAACCGGATTGATCCACCTGCGGGTCCCGGCGGGGGCTAGCGAGGGGCCGTTGCGCGCCGGGCCGACTACGCTGGCGGGGGTTCGTCCCACGGGGACTTCAGCGGCGAGGGGAGACGCGGCATGGCGTGGAGCTGGCGGTACGAGGGCACGGACGGTCAGACGGTCGAGGGGCCGGCGGAATCGTTCGGCAGCCAGGCCGACGCCGAATCCTGGATCGGTCAGACCTGGCGGGAGCTCGCGGCGTCCGGCGTCACCTCGGTCGCGCTGATGGAGGACGACCGGGTGGACTACCGGATGAGCCTGCTGCCCACGGCCGAGTGATGGCCTACGACCGGCCGGGTGCCGACGGGCTGGTCCTCGGCGTGCCCAAGGCGGCCTTCCGGCCCAGCCCGGTCTTCCTCGGCCTGGTCGCTCTCTTCGTGGCCGGCGGGGTGCTGGCCTGGAACGGGTACGGCAATGCCCGGTTCAACGTGTTCCTCTTCGTGGTGTCCGGCTGGCTGGTGTCGCTCTGCCTGCACGAGTACGCCCACGCGGTGGTCGCCTACCGGGCCGGCGACCGGGACATCGCCCACCGGGGCTACCTGACGCTCAACCCGCTGAAATACACGCACCCGCTGCTGTCGATCGTCTTGCCGGTGGTGGTGGTGCTGCTCGGCGGCATCGGCCTGCCCGGCGGCGCGGTCTGGGTGGACCGGCACGCCATCCCGGGTCGACTGCGGCACACCCTGGTCAGCCTCGCCGGCCCGGCGACCAACGTGTTGTTCGCGCTGGTGCTGGTGGCGGCGGTGCGGATCGGCACCCAGTCGGCGGGTGGCCCGGTGGAGTTCTGGGCCGGGGTGGCGCTGCTCGCCTTCCTGCAGATCACCGCGAGCGTGCTCAACCTGCTGCCGGTGCCGGGTCTGGACGGCGGCAACATGATCCAGCCGTGGCTCAACCCACAGTGGCGCAAGATGTACGACCTGTTCGCGCCGTACGGCTTCATCCTGCTCTTCGCGCTGCTGTGGAACCCGCGCATCGGCGGCTGGTTCTTCGACGGGGTCTTCGCGGTCGGCGATGCCCTGGGCCTGCCGTCCTGGCTCTACGCCACCGGCCTGGACCTGATCCGCTTCTGGCAGGGCTGAGCTGACCGGGCCGGCCGGCGCGAACCTCTCGCGTCGGCCGACCCGGAGCGGCGTCAGGGACGCTGCGCGGGGGACTCGGTCTTCGACGGGTCCCGCTCGGTGACCGGCTCGACGATCTCGTCGATCGCCTTGAGTAGCGCGGAGTCGAGCTTGACCCCGGCCGCCTTCACGTTGTCGTACACCTGCTCCGGACGCGACGCGCCGATGATCGCCGACGAGACGTTCGGGTTCTGCAGGACCCACGCCACCGCGAGCTGGGCCATGCTCAGCCCGGCCTGCTCGGCGATCGGCTTGAGCTGCTGCACCCGGGTCAGCACGTCGTCGTTCATGAACCGGGAGATGAAGCCCGCGCCGGACTTTTCGTCGGTCGCGCGGGAACCGGCCGGCGGCGGCTGCCCCGGCAGGTACTTGCCGGAGAGCACGCCCTGCGCCATCGGCGACCAGACGATCTGCCCGATGCCCAGCTCCTCGCTGGCCGGCACGACCTCGGCCTCGATGACTCGCCAGAGCATCGAATACTGCGGCTGGTTGGAGACCAGCGGGATGTGCAGCTCCCGGGCGAGCGGGTGCGCGGCGCGCAGTTGCGCGGCGCTCCACTCGGAGACGCCGATGTAGTGCGCCTTGCCGGAGTGCACGACGTCGGCGAACGCCTCCATCGTCTCTTCCAGCGGCGTGCTGCTGTCGTACCGGTGGGCCTGGTAGAGATCCACGTAGTCGGTGCGCAGCCGCCGCAGCGAGCCGTTGATCGACTCCATGATGTGCTTGCGGGAGAGGCCACGGTCGTTACGGCCCGGCCCGGTCGGCCAGTAGACCTTGGTGAAGATCTCCAGCCCTTCGCGGCGCTCGTTCTGCAACGCCCGACCGAGCACGTCCTCGGCCCGGGTGCCGGCGTACACGTCGGCCGTGTCGAAGGTGGTGATTCCCGCGTCGAGTGCGGCCTGGACGCAGGCGAAGGCCGCGTCCTCCTCGACCTGTGAACCGTGGGTGATCCAGTTGCCGTACGAGATCTCGCTGACCATCAGGCCGGAACGGCCCAGGTGTCGGAATTCCATGTACCGACCCTAACTCCGGTGGATCACGACCGTCGACCGGCCACTCAGAGCACCGGATTGGCGTCGGTGAGTAGCCGGTCGATCTCCTCCAGCACCTCGTCGCGATCGCGGTGCACCGGGTCGATCAGTGGCAGGCCGCGCCGGTCCAGCGCACCCCACCGCCCGGTCTCGTTGCCGAACAGGAACGCCACCGGGTGGATGACCAGCATCGGATGCGTCGGGGGGACCAGCACCGCGTTGGTGCGGTCCACCACACCGCGCCGGCCCGCCACGTCGACCACGGCGAGGCCCTCGTCGGTGAAACCGTCGACCTGCTGGCCGTCGGCCAACTCGGTGACGAACCCGTGGTAGCGGGTCGGCACGACGATCCGGCCGGTCCGGTCCACCGCTCCCCAACCCTCGCGACGTACCGCGGCCAACCCGCGGCGGAACGGTCGTACCTCGGCGAAGTTGGGCGGCACCTGCACGCTGCCGGTCGCGTCGATCGCCGTCCATCCGCCCTCACCGACCACCCAGGCCAGGCCGTCGCTGAACGGGTGCGCCGCCCGGTAGGACGGCGGGATCACCGTCGTACCGAGCAGGTTGATCAACGACCACCGGTCGGTGTCGGGCCGGCGGACCCAGGCCAACCCGTCGTGGAACGGCTGCGCCTCGGCGTACCGGGCGGGGATGACCATTTCGCCGTCCTGGCCGGTGTAACCCCACAGCGGCCCGTCGCGGTCCGGCACCGGGGGTCGGTCACGGTCGAGCACCTCGTCCCGACTCCGGGGGTACGGCCCGAAGCCGTCCGCCGTGGCCCGGACGCTGACCGCGTCGAGGGCCACCCGGACCCGGTGCAGCAGTTCGGCGTCGCCGGCGCCGCGCAGGTTGAGCGCCTGCTCGAAGTGCTCGCAGGCCTCCATGAGCCGTCCCTGGTCGTAACACGACCGCCCGGCGTGCTCGTGCAGCGCGGCCCGCAACCGGTCGGGAAGCTCGACCGAGTTGGCCTGGGCGAAGAGCTGGTCGGCCTCGGCGAAGTTGCCGCGCCACCGCAGGACGTGCGCCAACCGGGCCTGGGCCAGCGCGGTCCGGCGCAGCTCGCCGGTGGCCTCGGCATAGGTGAGGGCGAGCCGACCATCGGCCAGCGCGTCGTCCAGGTCGCCGAGGATCCGCGAGGCCACCGCCCGGAGGCTCAGCAACCGGGCCCGGGCGCGGTTGTCGTTCGCCGAGCCCAGCTTCTCGGTCAGTCGCCGCCGAATGGCCCGCAGGTCGTCCGGTTCGGTCAGCTCCTCGCGCAGCGTCACCGGGTCCAACCGCCAGCGGTACGCGGCCAGGACCTGCTCCGGGTCGCCCGGGTCGGCCAGCGACGGGCGGGCCACCGCCGGCGCGGTGTCGACGGGTGGTGCGGCTTCGGCGGGTGGTGCGGCGGGTGGTGCGGACACCGGCGCGCTGTCCCCGCTGAAGCCGTTCCTCGGACCGGGGACGGCCGAGGCGGGTGGCGCGGACATCGGCATGGGTGGCGCGAATGCGGGTGGCGCGGAGACGGGCGGCGCGAAGGCGGGTGGCGCGGACGTCGGCATCGTCGAAGCGGGTGGCGCGGAGACGGGCGCTGCCGGCATGGGCGCGGGGGAGGTCGGCCCTTCGGAGACGGGCGCCGCGTCGGGCGGTGGCATCGACGCGGGCGGTGCGGACACCGGCGCCAGGAAGGTCGGTTCCGCCGGCGCGGGTGGCGCGGACACGGGCGCCGCAGCTAACGGTGACGCGGGCGGTGCGGAGACCGGGGGCGCGGAGTCCGGGGGCGCGGGCGGTGCGGAGACCGGCGCGGGTGGCGCGGACACGGGCGCCGCAGCTAACGGTGACGCGGGCGGTGCGGAGACCGGGGGCGCGGAGTCCGGGGGCGCGGGCGGTGCGGAGACCGGCGCTGGCGGTGCGGATACCGGTGCTGAGGCGACCGGTGGTGCGGAGACCGGGGTTGCGGGCGGTGCGGAGACCGGTGGGGCCGAAACCGGCGGTGCCGAGACGGGTTCGTGCACGCCGTCGTCAGCTGTCTCGGGTCGGGACGGCGGCACAACGGGGAACGACCAGTCGTCGGCCGCCGACACGTCCGTCGGTCCTGCGCTGCTTGAACCGTCCGGCGCGTACCCCGAATGGTCGTGTGTCGCGGCCTCGTCCGTCGG
This sequence comes from Micromonospora sp. M61, assembly GCF_018070245.1. NCBI lineage: Bacteria > Bacillati > Actinomycetota > Actinomycetes > Micromonosporales > Micromonosporaceae > Micromonospora > Micromonospora sp. M61. Next base: position 23,768 of record NZ_JAGPYA010000044.1, read on the forward strand.
GTCGTGCTCTATCGGGGCGGTGTCCTCGGTGGGACGAGTGGCGACGTCCTCGTGCTGGTGGTGCGGCAGCGTCGTGGCAGGGATGCCGGAGACCGGCCGGTCGCCCTCCAGCGAATCCGGCTCGGCGGCCGACGGTGTGTCGTCTGGGTCGTCCGCCCAGGTGTGGGTGGCACCGGTGGTCGGGTCCGCGGGTGGCGCGGAGATCGGCTCCGGGAGGTCGGCCGAGGTCGACCCGACTGAGGGCTCGCGGGACGGAGCGTCGTGAGCGAGGGATGTGGGTGTCGACGGGTCCCGGTCTGTCGTGGCCGACGCCGAGAGATCGAGGTTGTCGTCCGATTCCTCGTCGACGGAGGCGGACGACGGTGGCGCCTCGCTGTGCTCGGGCTCGGCCTGCTGAGCGGGGCTGAACCACGCGTCCGGCCCACGGGCGGCCGAGACGTCGTCGGACTGCCGAACGGGCGCCACCGGCTCTTCCGAGGGCGGCGGGGGCACGTAGCGGCGCGGTGTGCCGGGGGCCAGCGGGAGCGCCAGGTCGACGTCCTCCACGGAGGGCGCCGGGGCCGCAGGGGGCGGGGTGGCTGGGCTCGGCGTGACAGGGATCGGGGTGGCAGGGGTCGGGGTGGCAGGGGTGGGTGGTGCCTGCACCTGCCAGGCGGGCGGCGGCGCGACCGACGGGCGGGCGTCCGCCGTGGGGGCCTGCCGCTCGGACGAGGAAGGCCACTGCGGCGAGTGCGGGCGCTCCGGCGAGTGCGGGTGCTCCCGCGAGCCCGTCTGGGCCGGCGAGTGGGGGCGTTCCGGCGAGCCCGTCTGGGCCGGCGAGTGGGGGCGTTCCGGCGGGACCGGCCGGCGATCGGTCGGCGCGCCGGTGTCCACCGGGTCGTCGACCCGTCGACGGTCCAGGTCCTCGCCGCGCCGTTGGTCCACCGGGCGGTCTCCGACGTCCGGACCGGGGTAACGCGGCGGCGGGGCGGGGTGCGGCCCGGCAGCTGGCGTCGGGTCGGCCGGCGTTCGGCGCTCAGGTGACAGCGGGGCGTCCGACCGCTCGTCGGAGACGGGTGGGTCCACCGGCGCGGGCAGGTACTCCAGCCGTAGGCGTGCGGCAGGTGGACCCGAGACGGGCAGGTCGGCGGCGGGGGAGACCGGGGCTGCCGACACCGGGCGGTCCCGACCGGGCGCGGCGGGGGAGACGGGCGCTGGCGACACCCCTCGTTCCGGGGAGACCGGCGTGGCGCGACCCGGCGTGACCGGTGGAGCCGTCGCGGCGGGCCGTGCGGGGCGCTCGTCGTACCGGGAGGGGGTGGCCTCCGGGCGCTCGTCCGGGCGCGACGGCGGGACCGGCGGCCGCTCCGGCCGAGCGGCCGGCCGCGACGGGACGCCCGGGTCGGCGCCGCGATACGGGTCGGGGCTGCGGTGTGGGTCGGGGCTGCGGTGTGGGTCGGGGGCACGATGCGGCTCCGCGGCGCGGCGCGGCTCGGTGCGGTGGCTCTGCTCGCGGGTGCGGTCCGGACGCAGCGGACCCGGCGGCGGCCAGGGCAGGCTGCCGTCCGGCGGTTGGCTGGGCTGCGGCCGAGGCTGGCGGTACCCGTTCTCGCGTGGCCCGTCCTCGCGGTGCCCGTCCTCGCGTGGTCCGTGCTCGCGCGGCGCGTGCTCGCGGTACCCGTTCTCGCGCGGCCCGTGCTCGCGTGGCCCGTGCTCTCGATACCCGTCCTCGCGGTAGGCGTCCGGTCGGGCCTCCTCGCGGGGGCGCCGATCCGGGTACGACTCGGCGCGGGCTGCCTCCTCACGAGGCTGCTGCCGTTGCGGCTCGGTGTCGGGCCGACGCCGGTCGTCGTCGCGGCGGGGCTGCTCGGGCATCTCCGGCTCGGGTCGTCGCCGTCGTCCACCGTTGGGCGCCTGTGCCGCCTCGACGCCCTCGTCCGCGCGGTAGCGCCGCTCCGGGCGTCGAACGTCGTCGGCCGCCCGGTCCGGGTATCCATCCGAGCGGTACCGCTGGTGAGCGTCCGCGGACGCCCACGGGTCGGCGGCGTCGGGGAGGCGGTCGTCGGCAGTGCGGCCGTTGTGGTCACGGGTGGGTCGTTCGCCGTACCCGTCGCCGGGGTGCCGTTCGTAACCGGCGGCCGGTCGCTCCTGCGTGCCGCGTCGACGCGGTGAGTCGTCCGGCTCGGGCATCCAGCCAGAGTCGGACCGGGGAGCGGGGGAGACCGGGGTTCCGCCCGGGTACCCCCGATCCCGCTCGCTGGGGTCCTGCTGCGGGCGGCGGCCGTCGTACCGCTCGGAGGCGGGCTGGTCGCGGTGCCAGGCGGCCTCCCGCGCCGGCCCCCGCTCGTCGGCGGGCCGTCGGTCGGACCAGGCGGTACGGCGGTCCGACTCGGAGGTGCGGCGCTCGTCGCGCCGAGGTGGCTCGGGCAGGGGCCTGCGGTACGGCTCGTGGTCGTAGTGACGGGAGTCGGCGCTGTCGGACCGCCCGTAGGCGGACGCGTCGACCTCGCTGCGGGCCCGGCCGTAGGTCGGTGTCTCGTCCGGCCCCTCGTCCACCCAGGAGCGGTTGGGGGGCGCCTCCGCCGACGGTTCGTCGGCCCAGGAACGGCCGAGGTAGGTGCCGTCCGGGCGGGTCGGTGCCAGCGGCGGCACCTCGGCTCGGCCGCTCACAGTGGCGCGGCCACGCGGTGACGGCTGGTGGATGGCGCCGATGTCGCCGGGGTAGCGCTGGCCGGGGAACTGGGGGTGCCACTCGGTGGTCGGTTCGACCACCCAGGACGGCTCGTTCGGGTCTGGCCACCGGTCGTCGTAACGGCCGTTCATCCGCCGAGCCCGTCGCCACACCCGGCCACTTGGCCGATCCTCGACAGAGGCGAGCTGTCCGCAGCCGCAGCGGGGTGACCTCCGGGCGTCCGGTCGCCGCCTGCCACGCCCCGGTGGCCAGCTCGCGTCCGCTCGCTCACGGCGTTTGTCACCTCGTTGCAAATTGTCGCGCTGGTGCCTCGCGTGCCGGTCAGATCGCCCGCTCCGGCAGCCCGTGGCTGCCGATGGAGGGTAACGGCGTGGGCTCGCTCACCGCCACTGTGGCGCCGCCCACGGGCGCAAACGTTATCCCAATGGTTTCGGACATTTGGTCCTATAACAGAATCTGGTCTCCGACCTTACCGCACTGGCCGACCGCCCGTATCGGGCGGGATCACCGGCTTCGGTCAGGGGTGCTCCATGATGAGGACGGCGAACGTGCCGGGCGTGAGCGCCTCGTAGCGGTGCGGTGCATCACCGGGGAAGGTGGCGTAGTCGCCGGGGTTGAGTTCGACCGGAGCCGTCTCGGGGCCCACCCGCAGGCGGCCGGCGGCGAGCACCACGTGCTCGACACTGCGGGGAGCGTGCCCCTCACCGGCGCGGATCGCGCCCGGCTCCAGCTCGATCAGGTAGACGTCCCTGCGCAGGTGTGCCGCGCCCGCGCTGAGCAGCGTGCCGGTGAAGTCGGCCCGCTCGGAGCGGACCCGGGGCCCGTCGCCTGCCCGGACCACCCGTACGCCGTCGTTGGTCGGCTCCACCAGCCGGCTGAACGGGACGCCGAGTGCCACGCCCAGAGCCCAGAGCGTCTCCACGCTCGGGTTGCCGGTGCCCGATTCCAGTTGGGAGAGCGTGGACTCGGCGACCCCCGCCCGCCGGGCCAGCTCGGTGAGCGAGATGCCGACGCGTTCGCGCTCCCGGCGGAGGGCGGCGGCGATGGTGGCCAGCGGGGCCGCGGGTTCCGGAGGCATACGGTCGCTCCACTGGATCAACGTTCGGTTCGGCGAACAGCATCAGCTGTTCAGCATGCTGAACCAGACCCGTCCTCAAGCAAGAACCGCACAACTTCGGGGAAAGTGCTCCCTCCGGTGTGCCGGAGGCAGCGTCATCCCTGATGTTGTGCGGATCTTGTCCAGTGCGTGGGTGACCCTCGGGCCGACCCGGTCAGACCTTGTCGCCGAGCTTGACCTGGGGAGCCGGGGCGCGCATGCGCCGGAAGGTGATCGACCGCATGACCGCGTAGAGGTAGAGCGAGCCCATGCGCTGGTCGGTCTTCGGGAACCGTTCGCGGACCAGCTTGCTGATCTTGCGGCAGATCAGGATCGAGTCGATGACCACGCCCAGCGCCAGCGCGCCCCAGAGCACGTTCGAGATCAACCGGACCAGGGGCGGCATGGCCGCGTTCGACCCGATCAGCACGATCAGCGCGCCGCCGAAGAACCAGGTGCCGACCGTACGCCGGGAGTCGACCACGTTGCGGGCCAACAGCCGCTCCGGGCCGCGGTCGCGGGGGCCGCCCTCACGGCGGAACTCCGAGGCGGCCTCGGCGCGCAGTTGGCGGCGACGCTCCCGCTCCTCCTCCTTCGTGAGGGGGCGGCTGGGGCCGGCCGGACGGCGACCGACGGTCGGCCGCTTGGGCGTCTCCCGACCCTTGGCCGGGGTGTAACCCCGGGACCGCTCAGCGGTCTCCTCGGGGGTCACCGAGGTGACGGCCTCGTCGACGAGGTCGGTGGACTTGCGGCGAAAGAGCGACGGCACGCGGCAAGGGTAGCCAACGGTCCGCGACCGGTGCACATCGCGGTACAGCGGCCGACGGCTCCAGGTCGCAGCGCAACCTGGAGCCGTCGTGGTCGAACGATGGGTGAGCGGGGTTACGGACGTTCGGCGTGCGCGCCCAGGTCGGCGAGCTTCGCCTCGAAGTCCTCGTAGCCCCGGTTGATCAGGTCGACGCCGTACACCCGGGAGGTGCCCTCGGCGGCGAGCGCCGCGATCAGGTGGCTGAACCCGGCGCGCAGGTCCGGGATGACCAGGTCGGCGGCGTGCAGCTTGCTCGGCCCGGCGATCACCGCGGAGTGCTTGAAGTTGCGCCGGCCGAAGCGGCACGGGGTGCCGCCGAGGCAGTCGCGGTAGACCTGGATGTTGGCGCCCATCGAGTTGAGCGCCTCGGTGTAGCCCAGCCGCTGCTCGTAGACCGTCTCGTGCACGATCGACAGGCCGCGGGCCTGGGTGAGCGCCACGACCAGTGGCTGCTGCCAGTCGGTCATGAAGCCGGGGTGCACGTCGGTCTCCAGCGCCACCGCGTTCAGCTCACCGCCCGGGTGCCAGAAGCGGATTCCGCCCTCCTGGCCGAGGTCGCCCAGTTTCGGCGCGCGCGCGTCGGTGACCTCGTACTCGCCGCCGACCGACCGGAAGATGTTCAGGAAGGTCATCATGTCGGCCTGCTGAGCGCCGAGCACCTCGACGTGGCCACGGGTGGCCAGGGCGGCGGCCGCCCAGCTCGCCGCCTCGATCCGGTCCGGGATCGGCCGGTGGGTGTAGCCGTGCAGCTTCGGCACACCCTGGATCTCGATCACCCGGTCGGTGTGGACCTTGATGATCGCGCCCATCTTCTGCAGGATGCAGATCAGGTCGATGATCTCCGGCTCCACCGCGGCGTTACGCAGCTCCGTGACGCCCTCGGCCATCACCGCGGTCAGCAGCACCTGCTCGGTGGCGCCGACGCTCGGGTACGGCAGGGCGAACTTCGTGCCGTGCAGCCCGTTCGGCGCGGACAGGTGCAGACCCTCGGGCCGCTTCTCGACAGTGGCACCGAACTCGCGCAGCGCCTGGAGGTGGAAGTCGATCGGGCGCGGGCCGATGTGGCAGCCGCCCAGGTCCGGGATGAACGCGTGCCCGAGCCGGTGCAGCAGCGGGCCGCAGAACAGGATCGGGATCCGGCTGGAACCGGCGTGCACGTTGATCTGGTCGGTGCTGGCGCTCTCCACGTTCGCCGGGTCGAAGACGAGCTCGCCGTCCTCGGCGCCGTCGGTGACCTTGACGCCGTGCAGACCGAGCAGACCCCGGACCACCTCGACGTCGCGGATCTTCGGCACGTCGAACAGTCGGCTCGGGCTGTCGCCGAGGAGCGCGGCGACCATCGCCTTCGAAACCAGGTTCTTCGCGCCGCGCACGCGGATCCGCCCTTCGAGCGGAGTGCCTCCGTGAACGACCAGGACGTCGTCGGTCAACGCAACCTCCAGCGCGTCGGTGCTGCAGTGTTATTGGTGGGGCGCCTGAGCCTTCTCGCTACCCCGGATGCGGCCATGTCGAAACGGCCCGCCTGTCTCTTCGCTCCGGGCAGCATAGCCCTCCGTGACGAAAAAGGACTCGGTCACATCGGCGTGTGTGGCATTAATCGGTGATCCGGCACTTTTGCGTACCAAGAGCGCTACAGATCGTGATCAGGACGCCGTCGGCGGCGGGGTGTCCGCGCCGGGCAGCGCGAGCATCTGGTCCAGCGCGACCCGGGCGTGGTGCGCGGTGTCGGGGTCGACCGTGATCTGGTTGACGACCCGGCCCGCGACCAGTTCCTCAAGGGCCCAGACCAGGTGCGGCAGGTCGATCCGGTTCATCGTCGAGCAGTAGCAGACGGCCTTGTCCAGGAACATGATCTGCTTGTCCGGGTGCGCCAGCGCGAGCCGGCGGACCAGGTTCAGCTCGGTGCCGAGTGCCCAGGCCGAGCCGGCCGGAGCCGCCTCGATGGTCTTGATGATGAATTCGGTCGAGCCCACGTGGTCGGAGGCGGTGACCACCTCGTGCCGGCACTCCGGGTGGACCAGGACGTTGACACCGGGCACCCGCTCCCGGACGTCGTTGACGCTCTCCAGCGTGAACCGGCCGTGCACCGAGCAGTGCCCCCGCCAGAGGATCATCTTGGCGTCGCGCAGCTGCTCCGGGGTGAGCCCGCCGCCGGGCTTGTGCGGGTCGTAGAGCACGCAGTCGTCCAACGACAGGCCCATCTCCAGCACCGCCGTGTTGCGGCCCAGGTGCTGGTCCGGCAGGAAGAACACCTTCGACCCCTGCTCGAACGCCCAGTCCAGGGCGCGCTTGGCGTTGGAGGAGGTGCAGACCACGCCGCCGTTGCGACCGACGAAGCCCTTGATGTCGGCCGAGGAGTTCATGTACGTCACCGGGACGGTCTCGCCGGCGATGCCCAGCTCGGTCAGCGTGTCCCACGCGGCCTCGACCTGGCCCAGCACCGCCATGTCCGCCATCGAGCAGCCCGCCGCCAGGTCGGGCAGGATCACCCGCTGCGCGTCGGTGGTGAGGATGTCGGCGCTCTCGGCCATGAAGTGCACGCCGCAGAAGAGGATGTATTCCGCGTCCGGACGGGCCGCGGCCTCCCGGGCCAGCTTGAACGAGTCACCGGTCACGTCGGCGAACTGGATCACCTCGTCGCGCTGGTAGTGGTGCCCCAGCACGAAGACCTTGCTGCCCAGCTTTGCCTTCGCGGCCGTGGCGCGGGCCACCAGATCCGGGTCGCTGGGCGCCGGAAGGTCGCCCGGACACTCGACGCCGCGCTCGGTGTCGGGGTCGCTGCCCCGGCCGAGCAGCAGCAGAGCCGTCGCCGTGTTGGAGGGTTCCACCCAGGTCGAAGTCACGTAGCCATGGTCCCACAGCGCGAGCGCGACGCAGCTTCCGTCGGTGTGGGCTGCCACACTGCTCGGCATGCGCGTGCTGCTCTGCCCGGACAAGTTCGCCGGCACCCTGCCCGCACCGGAGGTGGCCGCCGCGGTGGCCGCCGGCTGGCGCACCGTCACCGACGGTGACGACCTGCTGATCCGGCCGCTCGCCGACGGGGGTCCGGGCTTCGTGGAGGTGCTCGCCGAAGCGCTCGGCGGCCGGCGGGTGCCGGTGCCGACGGTCGACCCGCTGGGTCGTCCGGCCGCCGGTGAGATCCTGCTCACCACCGACGGCGCGACCGCCTACCTGGAGAGCGCCCAGGCGTGCGGTCTGCACCTGCTCTCTCCGGCCGAGCGTGACCCGAAGACCACCACCTCGTACGGGCTGGGGGTGCTGGTGGCCGCCGCTGTGGAGAGCGGCGCCCGGACGGTGGTGATCGGGCTGGGTGGTTCGGGCACCAACGACGCCGGGGCGGGGATGCTCGCCGCGCTGGGTGTCACACCGCTCGACGCCGGTGGTGCCGCGCTGCCGTACGGCGGGGCTGCGCTCGCCGCTGTCGACGCGGTGGACGGCGTGCCCCGGTTGCGTGGCGTCCGGCTCGTCGCGGCCACCGACGTGGACAACCCGCTGCTCGGTCTGCACGGCGCGAGCAACGTGTTCGGCCCGCAGAAGGGCGCCGACCGCGCCGACGTGCTGCTGCTCGACGCCGCGTTGGAGCGCTTCGCGGCGGTGCTGGAACGCGATCTGGCCGGCTGCCCGGCGGGGCTCGGCACGATGCCCGGGGGCGGCGCCGCCGGCGGCATCGGCGCGGCGCTCCTCGCCCTCGGCGGCGGCTGTGAGTCGGGGATCGGCCTGGTCACCCGGGCCACCCGGCTGGACGCGGCGCTGGACACCGCGGACCTGGTGATCACCGGCGAGGGGTCGTTCGACCACCAGTCGCTGCGCGGCAAGGTGGTCGCCGGGGTGGCCGGTGCCGCCCGCGACCGAGGTGTGCCCTGCGTGGTGGTGGCAGGGCAGGTGAGCACCGGCCGGCGAGAGGCCGCCTCGGCCGGGGTCACCGACGCGTACAGCCTGGTCGAGCACTTCGGTGGGGAGGCGGGCGGCGGGCTCGACGCCGCGCTGAGCAGGCCCGCCGAGGGGCTGCGCGAGCTGGGCGCCCGGCTGGCCCGGCAGTGGAGTCGCTGAGCGTTCCGGCCGCCTGACGACCGGGTCCACCTGGGGCGGGCGTCACGCCACGCGGGTGCACCCGCCCGAGGCGGCGTACGATCGGCGGAGGACCACAACCGGGAATCACTGGACGGCGCGCGGCGTTGGCCAGTGCGTCCGGACCCAAAACCGCGCAGGGAGACTTCCACGTGACCACGCCAGCGCAGACCGAGTCGACCGAGGCCCAGGCCCCTACTTCCGTCGAGGCCCAGGCCCCTACTTCCGTCGTCCTCACCGACGTCGCGGCGCAGAAGGTCAAGGCCCTGATCGAGCAGGAGGGCCGCGACGACCTGCGGCTCCGCGTCGCCGTGCAGCCGGGCGGCTGCTCGGGCCTGCGGTACCAGCTCTTCTTCGACGAGCGCTCGCTCGACGGTGATGTCGTCACCGACTTCGGTGGTGTCGAGGTCGTCGTCGACCGGATGAGCGCCCCGTACCTCTCCGGCGCGACGATCGACTTCGCCGACCGGATCGACGCCCAGGGCTTCACCATCGACAACCCCAACGCGGGCAGCTCCTGCGCCTGCGGTGACTCGTTCAACTGAGTCACGCACCACGCACCAACGACGACGGGGCCGTCCTTCGGGACGGCCCCGTCGTCGTACCGGCCCGGGCGTGATGCCGCCTGGGAGCGGTCCCGACGCTTTCGTGACGGGCCGGTTGCCGTTGTCCGACCGACCGGTCACCGCCGGGTTGCCGGGCCGGTAGTCTGACCGCGCCCTGCTCCCGACCCCGAGGGTTGACATGAAGATCGCCGTCACCGGCTCGATCGCCACCGATCACCTGATGAGCTTCCCCGGCCGCTTCGCCGACCAGCTCATCGCCGATCAGCTGCACAAGGTGTCCCTCTCCTTCCTGGTGGACGACCTGGTGCTCCGCCGAGGTGGCGTGGCGGCGAACATCTGCTTCGGCATGGGACAGCTCGGTCTGAGCCCGGTGCTGCTCGGCGCTGTGGGGGCGGACTTCGCCGACTACCGCTCCTGGCTGGAGCGCCACGGTGTGGACTGCGACTCCGTGCACATCAGCGAGGTGGCACACACCGCCCGGTTCGTCTGCACCACCGACACGGACATGTGCCAGATCGCGTCGTTCTACGCCGGTGCGATGAGTGAGGCGCGCAACATCGAGCTCGCCCCGGTCGCCGACCGGCTCGGCGGACTGGACCTGGTGCTGGTCAGCGCCAACGACCCCGAGGCGATGCTCCGGCACTCGGCCGAGTGCCGCACCCGCGGGTACGCGTTCGCCGCCGACCCGTCGCAGCAGCTCGCCCGGATGGGCGGCGAGGACGTGGTGGCGCTGATCGAGGGCGCCGAGTTCCTGATGACCAACGACTACGAGAAGTCGCTGCTGCAGAGCAAGGCGAAGCTGAGCGACGACCAGCTGCTGGACCTGGTCAAGGTGCGGGTCACCACGCTGGGCAAGCACGGCGTGGAGATCGCCGGGCGGGGCATCGACCCGATCCACGTGCCGATCGCGCGGGAGATCCGGGCGGTCGACCCGACCGGGGTGGGGGACGGCTTCCGGGCCGGCTTCTTCACCGCGCTCTCCTGGGGGGTCGGCCTGGAGCGGGCCGCCCAGGTCGGCTCGTTGCTGGCCACGCTGGTCCTGGAGACGGTCGGCACCCAGGAGTACGACGTCCGCCGCGACCTGTTCGTCAAGCGGCTCGCCGAGTCCTACGGTGACACCGCGGCGGACGAGGTCCGCCCCCACCTCCTGCCATAGCTGGTTGCCTCCCGTGATTCGTTGGCAGCTGGGCAGCACGACAGGCCGAGCGAACTGCTGCTCAGCAGCCAACGATCACGAACGGGGCGGCCCTTTGCCCGGCCGGGCCGTCGACTGAGGCTGATCTGGATCGACGAATGAAGCGGGTCAGTGGCGGCGGCGGATGTCGTAGGCCGGGCCGTCCGGGCCCTTGACCGACCCGAGGAACTCCTGGCCGCGCATCCGGCACCAGGCGGGGAGGTCGACCGCCGCCGCCGGGTCGTCGGCGAGAACCCGGACCACAGTGCCCACCGGCAGCTGTGGCAACCGCCGGGCCGCCGCGATCACGGGCAGCGGACAGCGCTGCCCCCGGCAGTCGATGACCTCGTCCGGCATCGTCACAGCCCCACCACCCCGGCGTCGGCGCGCAGCTCGGCGACGATCCCGGGCAGCTCGTCGAGGAACCGCTCGACGTCCGCCTCGGTCGTCTCCCGGTGCAGGCTGACCCGCACGTTGCCGTGCGAGAGCACCCCCATCGCCTCCAGCACGTGCGAGGGACGCAACGTGGACGACGTGCACGACGAGCCGGACGACACGGCGAAGCCCCGCCGGTCCAGTGCGTGCAGCAGAGCCTCACCGTCGACGTAAAGGCACGAGAAGGTGACCAGGTGGGGGAGCCGGAGCACCTGGTCGCCGACCACCTCCACGTCGGGCACGTCCGCCGCGACCCGCGTCCGGATCCGGTCCACCAGCGGGTCCAGCCGGGCCGCCTCCGCCGCCGCGTCGGCCGCCGCGGCGCGCAGGCTCGCCGCCGCCGCCACCACCGCGGGCAGGTTCACCACCCCGGGGGTACGACCACCCTCCCGCTCGTCGGCCGGCCAGGGTGACTCCCAGCGGGTGCCCTTACGGACCGCCAGCACCCCCACCCCGGGCGGACCGCCCCACTTGTGGGCGCTCGCGCTGAGCACCGACCAGCCGGCCGGCAGGGGCACCCGGCCGACCGACTGGGCGGCGTCGACGTACAGCGGCACCCCCGCCTCGGCGCAGATCGCGGCCGCCTCGGCGACCGGTTGCACGGTCCCCACCTCGTGACTGGCCGTGATCAGAGCGGCCAGCGCGACACCGGGTGCGCGAACCGCGGCCGACCACGCGGTCACGTCCAGCCGACCCACCCGGTCGACCGGCACACTGGTCGCGGTCCCACCCGCCGCCACGTGCCGCTCCGCCGCGTGCAGCACCGCCGAGTGCTCGATCGCCGAGTGCACCAGCGTCGACCCGACCCGGCGACGCCCCGACAGGCCACCGAGCACCGCGCCGTGAGCTGCGGTCGTACCGCTGGGGGTGAAGGACACCTCGTCCGCGCGGACGCCGAGCGTCAGCGCGGTGGCCTCGCGGGCGGCGTCGAGCAGTTGCCGTGCCCGGCGGGCCTGGCTGTAGAGCTTGCCCGGGTCGGCCCAGCCGTCGTCGAAGGCGGCCAGCAGCGCCTGCCGCGCGACCGGATGCATCGGCGCGGCGGTCGCCGCGTCCAGGTAGACCGGGGATGCGCTCACAGATCCGCCTTTGTTCGCGATTGCGGGGCTCGCAACCCCGGCTCACTCCTCGCGCTCACAGATCCGCCTTTGTTCGCGACTGCGGGGCTCGCAAACCCGGCTCACTCCTCGCTCACAGATCGACACGCTATCGCGGCGGTATGCCCATCATCCCCCCAATGGGGGGTGGACAGTGACCCCACCACGGCCGACTCCGTCATGGTCGAGTAATCTGCGACCGTCGGTGACGCCTTTGCCGTCGGTGCTGAGGAAAGACCCACCGCGGCGCGCTAGGGAGGCAGGACCAGGTGGTCGCAAGGAGTTCGGAGGTACGGCCGTCGGCCGTACGGCACAGCGCTTCCCCAGGGGTCGGTGGCCGCCGGGGGCGTGGTGCTGGTCGGTTGGCCGGGCTCGGTCTCGGTGGCGTGGCGCTGCTGGTCCTGCTCACGGGCTGTGACGTAGGGCAGGCGTTTGACGGCTTCGGCTGGCCGCAGGGCGGCATCTCGCCGGAGTCGAAGCGGATGTACGACCTGTGGATCGCCTCCTGCATCGCCGCGCTCGCGGTCGGTGTCTTCGTGTGGGGCTTGATCTTCTGGTGCGTCGTGCGCTACCGCAAGCGTGGCAACACGCTGCCGGTGCAGACCCGCTACAACCTGCCGATGGAGTTCCTCTACACCATCGCGCCGATCCTGATCGTCTCCGTGCTCTTCTACTACACGGCGATCGTGCAGACCGACGTCGACAAGTTGTCGAAGAACCCGGACGTCACGGTCGAGGTTGTCGCCTTCAAGTGGAACTGGCAGTTCAACTACCGCGACGGCCAGGGCCCGGAGGCCCGCACCACCGCGTCGACGCTCGGCACCAGTGAGGTCATCCCGGTGCTGGTGCTGCCGACCAACCGGTCCATCCGGTTCGAGGAGACCAGCCGCGACGTCATCCACTCGTTCTGGGTGCCGGAGCTGCTGTTCAAGCGGGACGTCATGCCGGGCAAGATCCGCAATGTGTTCGAGGTCTCGAGCCTGGACGCCGAGGGTGCCTACGTCGGGCGCTGCGCCGAGCTGTGCGGCAGCTACCACGCGTTCATGAACTTCGAGCTGCGGGTGGTGTCGCCGGAGAAGTACGACCAGTTCCTGGCGGCCAAGCAGGGCGGCAAGTCCACGCAGGACGCGCTGACCGAGATCGGTGAGGACCCGTACGCGGAGACCACGCGGCCGTTCGACACCCGCCGGACGCAGGGCAACTTCAACCCGGACGACGTTCCGGCCCGCACGGGAAGCTGAGGCAGCCATATGAAGACCGAGTGGCGTATCTTCCTGATCATTGCCGCGTTCCTGCTCGGCGCCACCATCCTCTACGGCGCCTGGACCAACGGCGCGTCCGGTGGCATCGAGTGGGTCGGCACCGTGGCCCTGCTGCTGTCGTTCCTGCTCTGCACGATGTGCGGTGGCTTCTTCTGGTTCGTCTCCCGGCGTATCGACCTGCGCCCGGAGGACCGCCCGGACGCCGAGATCGCTGACGGCGCCGGCGAGGTCGGCTTCTTCAGCCCGGGCAGCTACTGGCCGTTCGGCCTGGCACTGGCCGCCGCGATCGCCGCGCTCGGCATGGTGTTCTGGCAGTACTGGCTGATCGGCGCCGGTCTGGTGGCTGTCGTCTTCTCCGCCTGCGGGCTGCTGTTCGAGTACTACAGCGGCACCCGGCGCACCGCCGAGCACTGATCCACCCGGTCGCTCGCGACCGACCTGCGTGACGAAGGCCCGTTCCCCGAGTGGGAGCGGGCCTTCGTCGTGCGGGAGGCCGGATGGCGCTGCGGGTCAGGCGGCGCTGCGGGTCAGGCGGCGCCGTGGGTCAGGCAGCGTGGCGGCGGGTGGGCTGGCGGCGTCGACGGCCGGCCAGCTGGGTGACCGGAACGGCGATCGCGGTGACCAGCACCACGGCGGCACCGCAGCCGGTGCAGATGAGCTCAGGACAGTCGGCGCCGTGACCGTCGACGCAGGGCGGCACCTCGAACGGTGCCACGCCCTCACAGACGTCGCAGTACAGCTCGCGGTGCGACACGGGCGTCTCCTCTCGAACCGGGCGACCCGCCCCCGAACGCGACAGCGGCGCACGGACGGAATCGGATAACTACTCGCCTGTAGTTTCCCACGCGGGTCCGACAAATCTCCCGTGGCCCGTCGCTGGGACCCCCGGCCGCTGGTGCCGCCAAGGTGATCCACTCGACATCATTGGCATCGGGGTGTCGGGACGGCTCGGACGCCGCGGTTTCAAGGAACCCGAGTCGATCAAGGCCCTCGCCGCCGAGCGGCGACGCCGAGGTCAGGCCACGGTGGCAGTGGCGGTCGCGGTGGCGATCCAGCGGTCGAGGGTCACGGCGGCCGCACCGGAGTCGATCGACTCGGCCGCGCGGTCCAGGCCGGCGCGCAGCGCCTCGGTCAGGTCGCCGTCGAGCGGGCCCTGGGTGGCCAGCGCCGCCGCGGCGTTGACCAGCACCGCGTCCCGGACCGGGCCCGTCTCGCCAGCCAGCAGGCGACGGGCCACATCCGCGTTGTACGCGGCGTCACCGCCCCGCAGGTCCGCGAGGGTGGACCTGGGTACACCCAGGTCCGTCGCGTCCAGCACGGCCTCGCGTACGGTGCCGCCCTGGGCCGCCCAGACGCGGGTCGGCGCGGCGGTGGTGAACTCGTCCAGCCCGTCCTCGCCGCGCATCACCAGGACGGAGTCACCACGGTCGGCGAACACACCGGCCATCACCGGGGCCATCCGCAGGTCGAAGCAGCCCACGGCGCCCGCGCGGGGCCGGGCCGGGTTGGTAAGCGGGCCGAGGAAGTTGAAGACGGTCGGCACGCCCAGCTCCCGTCGAACCGGGCCGGTGTGCCGCATCCCCGGGTGGAACCGGGCCGCGAAGCAGAACCCGATGCCGGCCTCGGTGACGCAGCGGACGATCGCGTCCGGATCGAGGTCGAGTGGGACACCCATGAACTCCAACAGGTCGGCGGTGCCGCAGGAGGACGACGCGGCCCGGTTGCCGTGCTTGACCACCCGGACGCCGGCACCCGCCACCACGAGGGCGGCCATCGTGGAGATGTTGACCGTGTGGGCGAGGTCACCGCCGGTGCCCACCACGTCCAGCGCGGTGGAACGCAGCTCGTCGGGGAGGTCCACCGGGACCGCCCGGCTCAGCATCGTCTCCACCAGCCCGGCCAACTCGGCGGACGTCTCACCCTTGGCCCGCAACGCCACAGCGAAGCCGGCGACCTGCGCGGCACCCGCCGAGCCGGCCATGATCTCGCCCATCGCCCAGGCGGTGTCGGCGGTGGACAGCTCGTCGCCGCGCAGCAGCGAGTTGAGCAGGTGCGGCCAGGTCCGATCGCCCATGACGGGCCTCCCGAGCGTGCGAAGTGCGGGTGGGCTGGAACCAGCGCCGAGTGTCCGGCGCCGTGGCGGTGCCGGAGGAGCGTGGGACGTCAGGCGGGTGCGTGCGTCCGCAGCAGCTCGGCCACCGTGCCGCCGGTGGTCACCGGGTCGAGCGGGTGCACCAGCGTCGCGTCGACCTCGGCGTACGCGGCCAGCCATCGGTCGGCGGCGCGGGCGATCACCAGGCAGGTCGGGGGGGCGTCGTCCCGGTCGTCCTTGATCTGCCGGGCGATGCCGATGCCGCCACCCGGGCTCGCCTCACCGTCGAGCACCAGAAGGTCGATCTCGTAGTCGTCGACCAGTCGGATGGTCTCCGCGTAGGTCGAGGCGTCGACGAACTCGATCTGCAGACCGGGCGCGGGCCGGGTGCCGACGGCCATCCGCATCCGATCACGGACCTTCGGGTCGTCGCTGTAGAGCAGGACGGTGCAAAGACGATCGCTCATGCCGGCACTCCGCTTCGCCGAACGGTCCGGGTACCGGCCGTTTCGTGATATCCCATAGCCTCGATACGGCCTCGGCCGGGAGCCGGACTGTGAGCAGTGCCGTCATGAGGCACCATCGCACTGCGCTTGATGATTCGTTCGCTGCGCTCACTCATTGCGGCACTGACTCCCACCTCGTAGCTGCCCGCCGATCGTACCGGTCGGGGTGACGTAGCCGACATCCCGCCCGCCACCGATCGTCGGGGCGTACCGTCCGGGCAGCTCAGGTGGCCGCGGCGTCGGCGGCGCGCTCGCGGGCCTCCTGGCGGTCCAGCTCGCGGTCGACCCGGCGTCCAGCACGGCCTCGCGTTCGGACTGCTTGACCCACTGGACGACGAGCACCGCGAGCATGGTCACACTGACGAACTCACCACCCGCCCAGAGGATGCCGCCGGCGACCACCTGGTCGTCCCAGGGGTCCGACCAGGCGAGGTTGAGCGACGGGTACCAGTCGCCGCCGAAGAGCGTGGTGCTCTGCATGATGGTGAGGCCGAGCACGGTGTGGAACGGCACGGAGAGCAGCATCAGCAGCGCGCGCGCCGGGTACGGCCAGCGGCCGGGCAGCGGGTCGAGCCCGAGCAGCGGCCAGAAGAACACGCAGCCGGTCATGATGAAGTGCGCGTGCACCAGCTCGTGCGCCCAGGCGTGTTCGAGGGTGAAGCGGTACAGATCACTGAAGTACAGCACGAACGGGTTGACCACGAAGATGGCGAACGCCACCAGCGGGAAGCTGTAGACCCGGGCGACACGGCTGTGCACGATCGCCAGCAGGCGCTTGCGCGGCCCGACCGGCAGGGTGCGCAGGGCCAGGGTCATCGGCGCGCCCAGCGCCAGGAAGATCGGCGCCACCATGGACAGCACCATGTGCTGGATCATGTGCACGGACAGCAGCGCGGTGTCGTACGCGTGCAGTCCGCTGACCGTGACCAGCGCGATGCCGCCCAGGCCGGGGCCGATGAAGAACACGGTACGGGCGATCGGCCAGCGGTCGCCCCGCAGGCGCAGCCGGTACACCCCGTAGAGGTACAGGCCGGCGGCGAGCACCAGGCCGAGGGCCAGCCAGCTGTCCAGCCGGGTCTCGGTCAGCACCGTGCCGACGGTGAACGGCGGCGGGGCCGAGGTGGCGGCGAGGATCGGATCGACGTGCAGCACGCTTTTCAGGCTAGGCCAGGCGAACCGGACCCTGACGGTGGGGCCACGGAAGGCGCAGGTTTGCCACCCCGCTGATCGCCGCCCCCGGTCAGGGGCAATAATGACGGCGTGACTGCGGCCCCAGCCATTGACAAGAGCCGGATCCACTCTCTGACCCGACCGAACATGGTCAGCGTCGGGACGATCGTGTGGCTCTCCAGCGAACTCATGTTCTTCGCGGCGTTGTTCGCGATGTACTTCTCCATCCGCGCAGCTGCGCCGGAGCAGTGGGAGAAGCACACCGAAGCGCTGAACATCCCGTACGCGACCACCTTCACGGTGATCCTGGTGCTGTCCTCCGTGACGTGCCAGCTCGGCGTCTTCGCGGCGGAGAAGGGTGACGTGCACGCGCTTCGGCGCTGGTTCACCATCACCTTCGTGATGGGCCTGATCTTCGTGCTCGGCCAGCTGAACGAGTACCGGCACCTGGTCGCCGACGGCATCAAGATCAACGGAGACGGTTACGGGTCGGTGTTCTACCTGACCACCGGCTTCCACGGCCTGCACGTGACCGGCGGTCTGATCGCCTTCATCATCTTCATGGTCCGTACGACCATGGGCCGGTTCACCCCGGCGCAGGCGACCTCGGCGATCGTCGTGTCGTACTACTGGCACTTCGTCGACGTCGTGTGGATCGGGCTGTACGCCATGATCTACTGGCTTCAGTGATCTTGCGCGTCACATTCCGCGCTGCTGCTCCGTCCCCTGAGACAGGTCCAACCGGTTAAGGACACCGCTCATGACTTCTGACAACGACCGCCGACGCGGTCTGCTCGCGCGGTTGCGCGAGCGGCCCGCCGCGCGCAGCAGGGGCCGCCGCCGGCTGGGCGCCGCGGTCCGGCTGATCGCCGCGCTGATGCTCGCCGGCGGCGCCTACACCGTCTTCGCCCCGGGTGCCCAGGCGCAGGACAACCCGCAGCTGACCGGCGCCGCCGCCGAGGGCAAGGCGCTGTTCGACGTGAGCTGTGTGACCTGCCACGGTCGCAACGCCCAGGGTGTCGAGGGCCGCGGGCCGAGCCTGATCGGCGTCGGCGAGGCCTCGGTCGAGTTCCAGGTCAGCTCCGGGCGGATGCCGATGGCCCGCCAGGAGGCCCAGGCTCACCGCAAGCCCCCGGTCTTCACCGACGAGCAGACCCGTCAGCTGGCCCAGTACATTCAGGAGCTGGGCGGCGGCCCGGTCGTGCCCGAGGGCGACGACCTCGGCGAGGACGGCAACATCGCGTCCGGCGGTGAGCTGTTCCGGATCAACTGCTCGCAGTGCCACGCGTTCGGTGGTGGCGGCGGTGCGCTCTCCTCGGGCAAGTTCGCCCCGAGCCTGCACCCCGCGACCGACCGCCAGATCTACGCGGCGATGCTGAGCGGCCCGCAGAACATGCCGGTGTTCGGCGACAACCAGCTTCGGCCGGAGCAGAAGGCCGACATCATCGCCTACATCCAGGAGACGCTGAAGCACGACCAGGACCCGGGCGGCTTCAACCTCGGGCGGTACGGCCCCTCGACCGAGGGCCTGGCGATCTTCCTGGTCGGCATCGTGGCGCTCGTCTTCGCCAGCCTGTGGATTGCGGGCAAGTCGTGACCGAGCGGATACTCCCCATCAGCGCAGTGGTGCCGCTCGGCGCCACCCGTAGCGAGGTGACGGCATGAGCACCCCCACCGAGCACTCGACCCCGCAGGGCCGGGAGCCGCTCGACGTCAACGACCCCAAGCTGACCCGGTTCGACATCGTTCGTGAGGGCGCGCGTCGGGACGACATCGAGATCGTCCACTACGAGCCGCAGGTGCTGCCCGGCACCAAGGCGGAGCGTCGGCTGACCCGGGTGGTCGCCGGCTTCTTCCTGCTCACCGGTCTGGCCGCGACCGCCTTCATGGTCATCTACATCGCGTGGCCGTGGCAGTACGAGCCGGGCCGGGGCGGCGACAAGTTCTACACCCCGCTGCTCGGTTTCACCCTCGGCATCGCGCTGCTCGCCGTCGGCTTCGGCATCCTGACCTGGGGCAAGAAGTTGCTGCCCAAGGAGGTCTCGATCCAGGACCGGCACGAGGGCCAGGTGGACTCCGAAGGCCGCACCATCACCGGCCAGACCATGCTCTACATGGCGGACGAGCTGGGCGTGAAGCGTCGCCCCCTGCTCGGCATCTCGCTGCTGGCCGGTCTCGCGCCGGTCGGCGCGGTCATCGCCGCGCCGCTGGTCGGTGGTCTGATCTCACAGCCGCACAAGAACAACCAGATGTTCACCACCGGGTTCGCCACCGCCGAGGGCGGCGAGCGGATCCGCCTGGTCCGCGAGGACGGCCGCCCGGTCCGCCCTGCCGACATCAGCGCCGGTGGCCAGCTGACCGTCTTCCCCGGCATCGACCACGGCGTGAGCAACCGACACGCCGACTCGCCGACACTGCTGATCCACCTCCGCGACTCCGACGCGCAGGAGTCGCGTCGGGCCAACGAGAAGATCGGCCACGGCGACTACATGTGGGGCAACTACGCGGCGTTCTCCAAGATCTGCACGCACGCCGGCTGCCCGGCCAGCCTGTACGAGCAGCAGACCAACCGGCTGCTCTGCCCGTGCCACCAGTCCCAGTTCCTGATCACCGACAACGCCAAGCCCATCTTCGGCCCTGCCAGCCGGCGGCTGCCGCAGTTGCCGATCGAGGTGGACTCCGAGGGCTTCTTCGTGGCGAAGTCCGACTACACCGAGACCGTCGGGCCTGACTTCTGGGAGCGGCCATGAAGCGTCGAAAGATTGACCTAGCGGCGACGCCGGGCAAGGCCGCGGTGGGAGTTGACGACCGCTTCGCGGTGGCCACCCCGCTGCGCAAGCTGCTGAACAAGGTCTTCCCGGACCACTGGTCCTTCCTGCTCGGCGAGATCGCGCTGTTCTCGTTCGTCGTGCTGCTGCTGACCGGTGTGTTCCTCACCTTCTTCTTCGAGCCGGCGATGACCGAGGTGGTCTACGACGGCAGCTACGCGCCGTTGCAGGGCACGCCGATGTCCGCCGCGTACGCCTCCAGCCTGGACATCTCGTTCGACGTCCGCGGTGGCCTGGTGATGCGGCAGATGCACCACTGGGCGGCGCTGCTGTTCATGGCCGCGATCGTCGTGCACATGCTGCGGGTGTTCTTCACCGGCGCCTTCCGCAAGCCGCGCGAGACCAACTGGATCATCGGTTCGCTGCTGTTCTGGGTCGGCTTCCTGGCCGGCTTCACCGGCTACTCGCTGCCGGACGACGGCCTGTCCGGCACCGGCCTGCGGATCGCCTCAGCGATCATGCTGTCCATCCCGGTGATCGGCTCCTGGCTCACCTCGTCGATCTTCGGCGGTGAGTTCCCGGGCACGATCATCATCAGCCGGTTCTTCATCGCCCACGTGCTGCTCATCCCGGGTCTGCTGGTCGCGCTGATCAGCGTCCACCTGGGCCTGGTCTTCAAGCAGAAGCACACCCAGTGGCCCGGCCCCGGCCGGACCAACAACAACGTGGTCGGCGAGCGGATGTTCCCGCGGTACGCGCTGAAGCAGGGCGGCTTCTTCATGGTCGTCTTCGGCGTCATCGCGCTGATGGGCGGTCTGTTCCAGATCAACCCGATCTGGCTGTTCGGCCCGTACGAGGCGTGGGTGGTCTCAGCCGCCAGCCAGCCCGACTGGTACGTCATGTTCCTGGACGGGTCGACCCGACTCATGCCGGCCTGGGAAATCAACATCCCGCTCGGCGACGGGTACGTCATCCCGCCGCTGTTCTGGCCGACTGTCGTGCTGCCCGGCATCCTGGTGGGCCTGTCGACGATGTACCCGTTCCTGGAAGCACGGCACCTCAAGGACCGCAAGAGCCACAACCTGCTCCAGCGTCCCCGTGACGCTCCGGCCCGGACCGCCGTCGGCGCCATGGCCGTCGCGTTCTACATCGTTCTGACGCTCTCGGGCGCCAACGACGTGATCGCCGACAAGTTCCAGATCAGCCTGAACGCGATGACCTGGGCTGGCCGGATCGGTCTGCTGGTGCTCCCGCCGATCGCGTACTACATCACCTACCGGCTCTGCCTCGGTCTGCAGCAGCACGACCGGGAGGTTCTCGCGCACGGCGTCGAGACCGGCATCATCCGGCGCCTGCCGGACGGTCGGTTCGTCGAGGTGCACCAGCCGCTCAGCGCGTCGAACGGGCACGCGGACGGTCACGGTCAGCTGGAGTACGTCGGCTGGGTCGTGCCGAAGAAGATGAACCGGCTGGGCGCCCTCGGGCCGGCCATCCGGGGCTTCTTCTACCCGATCGAGAAGCCGGTCGAGGCGCCGGTCTCGCCGGGGCACCCGCCGGTCGAGGCGCGGCCCGAGCGCGAGGAGATCGGCAGCGGAGAGAGCCGCCGCTGATCGCCCGATCGCACCGTTACGTGGCGCCCGCCGGATTCCGGCGGGCGCCACGTCGTATCCGTACCCGCCGCCCAGGCGAGGCGGAGTCGGACGGCCACGACGGGACCGGTAGACCCCGCGCGACGGGCGATCGCAGGAATAACCCCGGTGAGCCGGGTATCCGTGCGGTCCAACGTCTCAAGGGGGGGAAGCATGTTGGGTATCAAACGCCTCGGCCTGTTGGCCGCGCTTGTACTCGTCGGTGTCGCGCCGGCGGCGGCCGCGCAGGCCGCGGCACAGCCGTCAACGCAGGACACCCAGTACCTGCAGGCGGTTCACCAGGTCAACCTGTTCGAGATCACCGCCGGTGACCTGGCTCAGCAGAAGGGTCAGGACCAGGGGGTCAAGGACCTGGGTGCGATGCTGAAGACCGACCACACCCAGCTGGACCAGACGGTGCAGCAGACCGCGTCCCAGCTCGGGGTGGAACTGCCGAACGAGCCCAGCGCCGATCAGCAGGCGGTCATCGACAAGCTGAACAACGCCAGCGGTGCGGAGTTCGACCGGCTCTGGGTGACCAGTGAGCTGGCCGGTCACGTCCAGGCCATCCAGGCCACCCAGACGGAGATCTCGCAGGGCTCCGAGCAGTCGGTGGTCCAGTTGGCGCAGACGGCTCTGCCGACGTTGCAGGCGCACTACGACGAGCTGGTGCAGCTCGCCAACAAGTTGGGCATCCCGGTTCCGCAGACCAGCGCCAGCGGTACGCCCAGCCCGGGCGGCACCGGCACTGAGTCGCCGGCTCCGGGCGGCACCGGCACCGAGTCGCCGGCTCCGGGTGGCAACACCGAGTCCCCGGTTCCGGGCGGCGGCACCACCGAAACGCCGGCTCCCAGCGAGAGCTGACGTAGCGACAGCAGACGGCCGGTCCACCCGCGCGGTGGACCGGCCGCCGTGCGTGCGGGTCAGTCGGCGCTGGCCAGCCCGATCGCGAACGCTTCTTCCAGGTCGGTCTGCGAGTATGCCCGGAACGCGATGTGCGACTCGGTGTTGAGCACGCCCGGCACCTTGGAGATGCTGCCCGCGATGACCTGGGCGATCTGGTCGAACTCGCGGACGCGGACGATGGCGATGAGGTCGACGTGCCCGGCGACCGAGTAGACCTCGCTGACGCCGGGGAGGTTGGCCAGGGTCTCCGCCACCTCGGGAATCGCATCGGTGGCGCAGTCGATCAGCACGATCGCGGTGATCACGGGACATCTCTCCGTTCGTCGGCGTCGTCGCCCATGCTAGATGTTTCGGTCGGAAACTGGAGGCGGGAGCCGTCGGGCCTCAGCCGTGCGCGGCGCAGGGCACGGTCAGGTCGTCCCCGACCCGGATCGCGTCGTGCAGCCGCTCGCCGTCGCGCACTGTCGCGCCCGGCCAGACCACTGCCCGGCGGACGTCGCCGCCGACCCGGGCGCCCGCGCCGACCACCGACTCCACGCAGTGACCGGTCACCGTGGCCGACGGGTCGACGAGGACGCCACCGGCCGCGGCATGCAGGTTGGCCGCCAGGTAGTCGGCCGGGGTGCCGGTGTCGTAGAACGTGCCCGGGAAGGGCACCACCTCCAGGGCGCCCGCCGCCTCGGCGGGGCGCCACACCGCTCGGACCAGGTCGGAGACGACGACCGGCAGGTCGCGGACCAGCCGCCAGGGCAGCAGCGAGAACCCGGTGAAGCAGTGCCCGGCGAAGGTGCCCGGCGCCGCCGGGTCCGCTGCGGGCTGACCCAGCAGGCGTACGGTGTGCCCGTCCCACCCGTCGAGCATGGCCGCCACGTCCGGGCCGGGCGCAGCCGCCGGATCGGCGAGGTACGCGTCGGCGTTGCCGACCAGCACCGGCCGCCCGTCGATCCAGTCCCGCAGACGGGCCACCCCGCCCGCCGTGCCCAGCGGGTCACCCGGCTCGACGGACAGGTGCGCGCGCTCGCCGACGTGGGCGACCACCTGGTCACCGAGGTAGCAGGCGTTCACCGCGACCCGGGCGGGACCGGTCAGACCGAGCCCGGCCAGCCGGGCCAGCGCGAGGTCCAGCAGTGGCACGTTGCCCACCGGGCAGAGCGCCTTGGGGACCCGTTCGGTGAGCGGGCGCAGCCGGGTGCCCTCGCCGGCGGCGAGCACCACCGCGCACAGCTCCGCCGGCACGCCAGCCGCGCCGGTCATGGCAGGTTGTCGGGAACCGGTGGCGGGAACTGCCCGGCCAGCGGCCCGATGTCGTAGTAGGCGAGCAGCCGGGCCGTGGCCCAGCTCAGCTTGGGCAGGTCGTCCAGCGGGTGCCAGGCGGCCTCGAAGACCTCCGCGCCGTCGACCGCCAGCTCGGTGGTGGACGCCGGGACCTCCGTCTCGAAGACCATGTCCACCCAGCCCTTGGCGTGCACGATCGCGTTCGGCACCGCCGGGCGCAACCGGGACGGGGGGAGCCGGATGCCGGACTCCTCGAACAGCTCGCGGGCCGCTCCCACCACCGGGGGCTCGCCACGGTCCAGCAGGCCCGCAGGGAGTGACCAGCCCCGGCCGGGCGGCTGGCGCAGCATCAGCAGACGGCCCGCGCCCGTCGCCTCGCTGTCGCGGACCAGGGTGACCGCGCCGACGATGTACTTGGGCACGGCCAGCCGGACCAGGCGCCGACGCACCGGCAGCGGCAGCCGGTAGAAGGCCTGGTAGAAGATGGCCCGACCGGTGGCGCGGGAGCGGGGGATCATGACTCCAGGCTAGTGGTCACGAATGTCATTCGGACGCGCCGGGGCCGGCCCGGTCACTGCCGGTGGTCGACCAGGTCGATGAGCTGGCGTACGACGGTGTCTGGTTCGATCACCCGGTCGAAGACCGCGACCAGCAGGGTCTCCAGGTCGGGATAGCCCAGCTCCTCGGAGAGGCGCAGCAGTGGCAGGTCGCTGGCGAGGCCACGATTGTGCTGACGCAGGGTCAGCCCGATGGTGGCCCGCCCGAGCCGGACCTTGTCGCTGATCGTGATGCCCGGCTCGGTGTGCTCGGCGAACCACCGGTTGATCTGCATCTGCGCGTGCGGTGACTTGACGAAGCTCAGCCACTCCCGGCGGGGGCCGCGCGGCGCGACACCGGCCTCGAAACCGTTGTCGCCGTCGTTCTCGGTGAAGATCTCCACCACGTCGCCCTCGTCCAGCTCCGAACTCAGCGGGGCGAGCCGACCGTTGATCCGTGCGGCGAGGCAGTGGTCGCCCCGCTCGTTGCCCAGCTCGTACGCGAGGTCGACGGGCGTCGCGCTGGCCGGCAGCACGATCTGCCGCCCCTCGGCGAAGACCTGGATCTGGCCCTCGGCGAGGTCGCACCGCAGCGACTCGAGGAACTGCGCCGGATCGGCCGCACCCGGCTCCCAGTCGAGCACCCGGCGCAGCCAGTCCAACTGCTCGGCGCGCGCCGCGGCGCTGCTGGCCCCCGAACGGGGGAAGCGGAAGTCGGCGGCGATGCCGTACTCGGCCGAGCGGTGCATCTCCTCCGTGCGGATCAGCACCTCCACAGTGCGGTCCTGCGGGCCGCAGACGCTGGTGTGCAGCGAGCGGTAGAGGTTGTTCTTGGGGGAGGCGATGAAGTCCTTGAAACGGCCGGGGATCGGCCGCCAGGTGCCGTGGATCGCGCCCAGCGCGGCGTAACAGTCGGTGGCCGGGCCGTCGACCACCACCACGATGCGGGGCAGATCGTACGGGGCGGTGTGCTCGCCGGCGATTGTGTCTTTCCAGATCGAGTAGAGGTGCCGGGGACGAGGGCTCACCTCGGCGTCGACCCGGCTGCGCTTGAGCGCCACCTTGGCCCGGGTGACCACCGAGTCGAGGTACGCGTCCCACCCCGGCCGGTCGTGCACGTGCCGGGCCAGCCGGGCGTGCTCGTCGGGCTCCAGGTGCAGCAGCACCACGTCGTCCAGTTCGCGCTTGAGGGTCTGGATGCCCAGCCGGTCACAGAGCGGGACCAGCACCTCCTGGGTCTTGCGGGCGATCCGTTCCCGGGAAGAGGCCGAGCGCACCCCGAGGGTGCGCATGTTGTGCAGCCGGTCGGCCAGCTTGATGATGAGCACCCGGACGTCCTTGGCGGCCGCGACGATCATCTTGCGGATCGTCTCCGCCTCGGCGGCCTTGCCGTAGAACGCCTTGTCGAACTTGGTCACCCCGTCGACCAGGTGGGCCACCTCGCCGCCGAAATCCTCGGAGAGCGCCTGGAGGGTGTAGCGGGTGTCCTCCACGGTGTCGTGCAGCAGCGCCGCGACCAGGGTGGTGGTGTCCATCCCCAGCTCGGCGCAGATCTGCGCCACCGCGAGGGGATGGGTGATGTACGGTTCCCCGCTCTTGCGGAACTGCCCGCGGTGCATGTTCTCCGCGATCGTGTACGCCCGTCGCAGCACTGCGGGGTCGGTGCCGGCGTGGATGCCCCGGTGGGTGCGCACCAACTGGGTGACCGGGTCGGAGTCGGTGGTCGGCCAACTGAGCAACGACCGCAGCCGGCGGGCGAGCGGCAGCTCACCCGGCTGTGTCGGCAGGGCGCCCCCCAGGGCGGCGCCGTGTCCGGCGTCGACGTCCACGAGGGACACCTCCTCACCCCGGCTCCGCATCGCCGAAACCCGGCGGCGGGGAGCAGGCCCACGAATCGGGCAGGACTGCACTTCTCTAACAGCCTAAGCGAGTCGACGTAGTCCGATCGGTCAGTTGGTCATGAGCGTTCGGTCGAGAGTTGATGGGACGCGCCGTTCTCGGCCTTCGCCAGCAGGTCACGGAACCGCCCCGCACCACCGGCCGGGGAGGACCAACCGGAGGACATCTCCACCAGCCGGGTCTCCGGTCGTTCCAACCAGGACAGAATCCGCTCGGACTCCTCGGCGGTGGCCGCAGGCACCGGGCCGTGCCCGCCCGAGACCGTCTCGGCGGTCGCCCGGATGGTGGTCAGGGTGGGCCGTGGGTGCACACCCGGCGGGGACACCCCCGCCCCGGCCAGCCGGCCGTGCCGCACCAGCGCCAACTCCCAGCCGCCCCGGGCGGCCGGCCGTGCCGCGGCCAGCTCGACGATGCCGGTCAGCGCGGCCAGCCGCTGCATCCGCACTGTGGCCCGCAGCACCGCGGCCAGCCGGGACCGCATTACCGCCGCCTCCTCGTAGCGCTGGTCGCGGGAGAGCACGTCGATCCGGGCGAGCAGCGCGTCCACCACCGGCTGCGGGTCGCTGGCGGTGGCGGTGCGGAAGGGCGCGGCGGCCTGGTGGTCGTACTCCTCGGGGGTGATCTTGTGCTCGCAGGGTGCCGGGCAGCGACCCAGCTCGGCCAGCGCGCAGGCCGGCGTGATGGTGCGCAGCGAGAGCCGGTGCGTGCACTGACGCAGCGGCACCGCGTCGTGGAAACCGGCGGCGGCCAGCTCCGCGGCCCGCCGGGAGGTGAACGGCCCGAGGTACGCGGTGTCGGTGGGGGAGAGGTCGCGCACGATCGACAGCCGAGGGTACGGACCGTCGGTCAGCTTGAGCCAGAGCATGCGCTCCGGGTATTTCGACCGTCGGTTGTACGGCGGGGCGTGCGCGGCGATCAACCGCAGCTCGCGGACCTCCGCCTCCAGCGAGTGGGCGCACTCCACCGCCTCGACCCGCTCGGCCGCCGCCAGCATCTCGGAGATCCTGGCGCGCTTCTCCCCGGCGGTGAAGTAGCTGCGCACCCGGGTGGCGATGTCGACGGAGGTGCCCACGTAGAGCGGGCGGTTGTCGGCGGCCCGGAAGATGTAGACCCCGGGGACCTTGGGCAGCCCCTCGGCCAGGTGCCGTTTGCGGCGCTGGGTCGGCGTGACCGCCCGGGCGAACTCGATGGCGTCGCCGACCGTGTCCACCCGGTGCCCGCCGAGCCGACCGATCAGCCCGTGCAGCACGTCGACTGTCGCCTTCGCGTCGTCGAGCGCCCGGTGGGTGGGCTGGGTGGTGGTGCGGAAGTAGGCGGCCAGGGTGCCGAGCTTGCGGTTGGGCACTTCGTCGCGGGTCAGCACCCGACGGGCGAGCGCCGCCGTGTCCAGCACGCGGGGATTGGGCCAGCGGTAGCCGTGCTTCGCGCAGGCGGCCTTGAGGAAGCCCACGTCGTACGGGGCGTTGTGGGCCACCAGCACCGCGTCGGCGATGAACTCCAGGAAGCTCGGCAGCACCTGCTCGATCGGCGGCGCCGGCAGCAGCATCGCCTGGGTGATGCCGGTGAGCACGGTGATGAAGGGCGGGATCGGCTGCCCCGGGTTGACCAGGGTGGCGAGCACACCCAACTGCTCACCACCGCGCACCTTGACCGCGCCGATCTCGGTGATGCCGCCGCCGTCCGGCGCGCCGCCGGTCGTCTCCAGGTCGACCACCACGAAGGTGGTCGCGTAGAGCGGCAGCGCCGGGTCCACCCCGCCCACCGCCGGGTCGAGACCGGCCAGCGACTCCTGGACGTACTCCGCCTGTGCCATCGGCGGCACGCTAGCGCCTCGGTCCGACACTCCCGTCGCAGCCGTCCCACCAGTCACCATGGGGCTAGGATGAGAGATCGGCTCACTCACCGGGCGGTGGGCCCGGTCGCGGTGGGAGACTTGCCACATGCCCCTCGCCGAGCCGCACGACGACCACCTCCCACAGGAGGATCTGGTCGCGCTCGACGGGGCCGTCAGCAACCCGGACGACAACGTAGTCAGCGAGACATCCGGGGCATCCGACCCCACGGCGGCAGGCGACGGCCCGGGCACCGAGCCGGAGTCGGCCGAGTCGGAGCCGGCCGTGTCCGATTCAGAGCCGGCCCTGCCGGAGCCGGAGCCGACCCTGCCCGAACCGGTCCGGCAGCGGATCGTCACGCTGACCGCCGCCGTCCTGCCCACGCTGCCCGCCGACGAGGTGCCCGTGCCGCTGCGCCGGGTGGCCAAGTTCGCCCCCAACCGGCGGGCCCGGCTCGGCGCGCCGGTCATCGCCGCCCAGCTCACCGCCGACCCGCTGTTCCGGCAGCGGGTCACCGCCCGCGTCCTGGCCGACGCCGGTGACCTCGGGGCCGCCGTCGTCGAGGGCACCGCGCCCGCCGCCGCCGACCCGGTCGAGGTCGCCGCGCTGGCCTACCTGGCCAGGCCGCGCGGCTGGCGGGAGCTGATCGACGCCAGCGGCGCCGCCGTTCGCGCCGAGGCGGACAGCGCTGTCGTCGCCGAGCTGGTCCGGGAGGCCGAGCAACGGGCCACCCGCGCCGAGCACGACCGGGCGGTGGCCCGGGTCGAGGCGGAGAAGCTGCGCGACGAGCTGGCCCGCGTCCGTGAGGAGCTGGGTCAGCTCCGCGAGGAGTCCCGGCAGGTCGCCCGTACCCTGCGGGAGACCCAGGCCCGCGAGCGCAAGGCCACCGAACTGCTGGCCACCGAACGCGGCCGGGCCGCGCGGGCCAGCGCCGACGTGGACGCCGAGCTGCGCCGCGCCCGGGCCCGGCTGGCCGAGGCGGAGGCCGCCGCCGGAGTGGCCCGCGCGAGCGCCAAGGAGTCCCGCTCGGTCGACGACGCCCGGCTCTGGCTGCTGCTGGAGACCATCGGTCAGGCCGCCGTCGGCCTACGCCGGGAGCTGGCCCTCGACCCGGTGGACAAACTCCCCGCCGACTTCGTGGCCGACGCGTTCGCCGAGCAACCGGGCACCGCCCCGGCCAGCCCCGCCGCACGCGCCCGCGACACCGACGACCCGGCCCGGCTCGACCAGCTTCTCGCCCTGCCCCGGGCGCACCTCGTGGTGGACGGCTACAACGTCACCAAGCGCGGCTTCGGTGACATGTCCCTGGAGCAGCAGCGCAAACGCCTCATCACCGGGCTCGGCGGGATCGCCGCGCAGACCGGCGACGAGATCACCGTCGTCTTCGACGGCGCCGAGCGGATGCACGGGTTGCCGCCCGCGCCGCGCGGCGTCCGGGTGCTCTTCTCCCGCAAGGGCGAGACCGCCGACGAGCTGATCCGGCGGCTGGTCCGTGCCGAGCCGGCGGGTCGCCCCGTGGTGGTGGTCTCCTCCGACCGCGAGGTCGCCGACGGGGTACGCCGGCACGGCGCCTACCCGCTGGGCGCCGACTCGCTGCTGCGGCGGCTCGCCCGCTCCTGAGAGACGCGTGGCCCCGCCGCACCGTGTCGTCGCCAGCCCGGCTGTCGTACCCGAGCGTTAGCGTCGTTGCTGTCGCCGACGGGAGGGGATTCGCCATGACCCAGGACAACGTCAGGGTCTTCGTCGACAGTGACCTGCGGGGTGCCCGGTTCAGCCGGTCGACGCTGGCCGGTGCGGTGATGCGCGGCGTCGACGTGAATGCTCTGGACATCGACGCGCCCTGGCTGGCCGAGGGCACGCTCCTGGTCAACGGCGTCGATGTCGCGCCGCTGGTCGAGGCCGAGCTCAACCGACGGTTCCCCGGGCGCGATCTCCGGCAGGCCAAGGATCCGGACGGCCTGCGCGTGGCGTGGGCGGCACTCGAACGGGCCTGGGCGGCGGCGGTCGACCGGGCGCTGTCCATGCCCGAGGGTGCGGTCGACGTCTCCATCGACGGGGAGTGGTCGTTCGCGCAGACGCTGCGCCATCTCGCGTTCGCCGCCGACACCTGGCTGGGCAAGGCGATCCTGCGCCTGCCGCAGCCCTTCCACCCGCTCGGGCAGCCAGATGCTGAGTACGAGACCGCGGGCTTCGGCATGTCGATCTTCGCCGCCGAGCAACCGACGTTCGCCGCGACCCTGGAGCTGCGGGCCGAGCGGCAGGCGATGGTGCGCGACTTTCTCGCGGCCGTCACGCCGGACCTGCTCGCCGAGACCCGGCCGGCCGCCTGGTGGCCCGAGCAGCAGGTGTCCGTCCTGCACTGCCTTCACGTGATCTTCGACGAGGAGTGGCAGCACCTCCGCTTCGCCCTGCGTGACCTCGACGCGCAGGGCGAGGCGGCGAACGCGCAGTCCCGCCCGGCCACCGGGTCAGGTGGTCGGTAGCCGCCGGGCCAGCTCACGGCGCAGCACGTCGGGGCCGGGCGTCATCCAGGCGAGCCGGGCGACCAACTCGTACGGGCCGCGTCCGGGGGTCGACCACTGGCCGGGCCGCATCGGCGGCCGGGTCTGCTGCGGATCGAGTGGCGTGACCACCAGTCGGGGTTCCAGGCGGCCACGGACCTGAGCGCGCGCCAGGTTGGCCCAGTCGATGCGGAGCTTGCTGCCGTGCGGTCCGGTCAGTTCCAGCGCTTCGTCGGTCAACCGCAGCGGCAGCCGAGGCTGACGGCGCAGCTGCCAGGCGGTGGTCAACGCGACGCCGACGCCGATCGCGCCGAACCGCAGCAGCACCTGCCACCACGGCTCATCGAACAGCGCCGCGTACACGGCGACGAGGGCAGCGGCGCCCAGCACAGCGAGGAGCTTGGCGATGCGATGTCGGCGCGACGAGTAGTGGAATTCCACGACGGGCGAGGCATCGAGGCTGGTCACCACTGTCCTGTGCCCGAGTGGCCGGTCGGCCAAACGATGTCCCTCCCGTCGGGCGATCGACACGAGTTTCCTGATGTCGGGTGTTCCGGCGGGTCGGGATGGCCCGGTTTCGCGGAGCTGGAGTCGATCTCACCCCAAACGGTCGGTCGGAACTGGTTTCTGTCGTACCCGGTGGTTAGCGTCAATGTGACCGACGGTGCTCGGTCGGCGACGACAGGGCGCCGGCCCTGCGCCGCGAGCCGATCAGGAGGCGTGATGCTCATCGACTGCGACGGGTGCGCGAAGCGGGCCGACGGCTGCTCAGGCTGTCCGCTGACCGCCCTGTTCGACGAGACGTCCCCGGCGGCCGGGCTGGTCGCCGCCGAGGTCGAGGCCATCGAGGTGCTCGCCCGAGCCGGCTTCGACGTGGAGGTGCTGGCCGCGCCCGCGCGGCCCGGGATCGCTCACCGCCGCGCCACCCGCCGGGTCGCCTGAGCGCGAGACCGCGCCCGGGAGCGCGCTTTCCGCGGGCCATAGGATGAGCGGTCACGGCGGGAGGAGCGGCGCGATGAGCGGGGTACGACGGGTGGTGACGCGGTGACCCCGCGCGGGTGGGCGTTGCTGACCCTGGCCGGCTTGACCGTCGCGTTGGTCGTGCTCGCCGCGCTGCTCATTCCGTGGCACCGACCTCCGGCACCCCGCGCCGACCAGCTCGCCGCGTTGGGTGACCTGCCGGCGGAGCAGGTGGCCAAGGGGCGGGAGTTCCGGGCCGCGCTGCGCCCCGGCGGCTACACCGCGCTCGCCGTCGGGCTGTTGGTCGCCCTGGCGCTCGGGCTCACCCCGCTGGGCAGCCGTCTGATCGAGCTGGTGGCTCGGCCCTTCGGCGGGCACTGGGCCGCGCAGGCCGTGCTCGGTGGGCTGGCTGTGGTCCTCGTCGCCGACCTCGTCACGCTCCCGTTCGCCGCCTGGCGTCAGAGCGTGCTCACCCGCTACGGGTTGAGCACCAACGGTTGGAGCGGCTGGGCGGTCGACCTGCTCAAGTCGTACGCGGTCAGCGCGGTGATCGGCGCGGTGGCGCTGTTCGGCTTCTACGCGGTCATCCGGCTCGCGCCGCGCTGGTGGTGGGCGTTCGGCGCGGGTGGTGCGGCGCTGCTGGTGGTGCTGCTGTCGTTCGTGCTGCCGGTGCTGGTCGAGCCTGTGTTCAACCGGTTCACCCCGATGGAGCAGGGCCAGTTGCGCACCGAGCTGATGAGCATGGCGGCCCGCGACGGGGTGCCGGTGCGCGACGTGCTGGTCGCCGATGCCTCCCGGCGCACCAAGGCGGTCAACGCGTACGTCTCCGGTCTCGGCCCGACGCGGCGGGTCGTCGTCTACGACACGTTGCTGACCGAGGCGACCCCGGCCGAGGTGACAGCCGTGGTGGCGCACGAGTTGGGGCACGCCAAGGACTCCGACGTGGCGGCCGGCACGCTGACCGGGGCGTTGGGTGCCGCCGCCGCAGTGGTGGCGCTCTACCTGCTCGGCTCGTGGGGGCCGCTGCTACGGCTGGCCGGTGTCGACTCGGTCGCCCAACCGAGCGCGTTCCCGCTGCTGCTGGCCCTCGTCACGGTGGCCGGGCTGGTCGCCGCGCCGGTCCAGGCACTGATGTCGCGGCGGGTGGAGGCACGAGCCGACGCCCATGCGCTCGCGCTCACCCGCGACCCGGAGGCCTTCGAGTCGATGCAGCGCCGGCTCGGCTCGGTCAACCTCGGCGACCCCGATCCGCCGCGCTGGGAATACCTCTACTCGGCCTCGCATCCGTCCACCGTGGAGCGGATCGCCGCCGCCCGCGCGTACGCCCGGGAGTCTGGCCGATGAGCCGCACACTGCTGATCACCAACGACTTCCCGCCCCGCCCGGGCGGGATCCAGTCCTTCGTGCACAACCTCGCGGTGCGTCAACCGGCCGGCTCGGTGGTCGTGTACGCGTCGAGCTGGCGCGGTGCCGCGAAGTTCGACGCCGACCAGCCGTTCGAGGTGATCCGGGAGCGCACCCGGGTGCTGTTGCCCACCCCGTTGATCGCCCGCAGGGCGGCGCGGCTGGCTCGCGCGTACGACTGCGACACGGTGTGGTTCGGTGCGGCAGCGCCGTTGGGGTTGCTCGCCGCCGGTCTGCGGCGGCGGGCCGGCGTACGCCGGGTGGTGGCGCAGACCCACGGCCACGAGGTCGGTTGGGCGGCGCTGCCGGCGGCCCGGCCGGCGCTGCGGCGCATCGGCCGGGGCGTCGACGTCACCACCTACCTCGGCGAGTACACCCGCAGCCGGTTGGCCCGTGTGCTGGACGGGGTGACCGACCTCCGCCGCTTGGCGCCCGGGGTCGACGTGGACACCTACCACCCGACAGTGGACGGTGAGCAGGTCCGGGCCCGGCTCGGGCTGACCGACCGGCCGGTGGTGGTCTGCGTGTCCCGGCTGGTGCCGCGCAAGGGTCAGGACATGCTGATCCGGGCACTGCCGGAGATCCGTCGCCGGGTGCCCGAGGCGGCGCTGCTGATCGTCGGCGGCGGGCCGTACCGGGCCACCCTGGAGAAGCTGGCCCGGCAGATCGGTGTGGAACGGGACGTCGTGTTCACCGGCTCGGTGCCGTCCGCCGAGTTGCCGGCGCACTACGCGGCGGGCGACGTCTACGCGATGCCCTGCCGCACCCGCAACCGCGGTCTCGACGTGGAGGGGTTGGGCATCGTCTACCTGGAGGCCTCCGCGACCGGCCTGCCGGTGGTGGCCGGCGACTCCGGGGGCGCACCGGATGCGGTCCGTGAGGGGGAGACCGGCTACGTCGTCCGCGGTCGGGACGTCGCGCAGCTCGCCGACCGGGTCGCCCGGCTTCTCGCCGACCGGGACCTGGCTCGCCAACTGGGTGCTGCCGGCCGGGCGTGGGTGGAGCGGGAGTGGCGCTGGGAGGCGCAGGCGGACCGGATGGCGGCGTTGCTCGCCGGCTGACCGCAGCGCCGTGCTCAGCTCTCCCGGGTCGGTGCGTAGCGAGGCACGTACTCCTGGCCGGTGAGCTTCTGGATCGCCGCCATGACCTCGTCGGTGACCGTCCGGATGTCGCGTGGGCCGTTGATCCGTTCGGCGACCGGGATCGGCGGGCCGAACCGCAGGGTGACGGGGTGCCGGCGGGGCAGCCGCGCGTCGACCGGCAGCACCTCGGCGGTGCCGGTCACGCCGACCGGGATGATCGGCACCTCGGCGTCGCGGGCCAGGCGGGTCATCCCGACGCGGCCCCGGTAGAGCCGTCCGTCCGGCGAGCGGGTGCCCTCCGGGTAGACGGCGACCAGGCCGCCGGCGCGCAGCACCGGTACGGCGGCGTCGAGGGCGCGCAGGGCGGCTCGGCCGTCGGCGCGGTCGACCCGGATGGCACCCATGCCGGCGACGATGCGCCGGTTGAGCCAGCCGCCCGGACCTCGGCCGGTGAAATACTCGGCCTTGGCCCAGAAGGTCACGTGTCGGGGCGCCGCGGTGACGAGGAACAACTCGTCGGCCACGGACAGGTGGTTGCCGGCGAGGATCGCGCCGCCGTGCTGGGGCAGATGCTCCAGCCCTTCCACGCGGGGCCGCCAGCCCAGCCGCAGCGTGGTGCCGACGGTCAGCTTGGTGAGGTCGTACAGCAGGGGCACGTGTTCTCCGGGTTCTCAGGTGGGGTTCGGGCCGAGATGGGCGTCGAGCGTGGCGCGCAGCAGGGTGTCGTCCTCGGTGGCGCCGGTGGCCAGCGGCAGGCTGCCCCAGGCCCAGAGCTGGGCGATGCCGTGCAGGTTGGCCCAGAGCGCACCGGCGAGCACCGGCGCGGGGGCGTCGGTCGGCCGGCGTACCTGGGCCACCAGGTCGGCGAGCACGTCGAACAGCGGCAGGCTCGTCTCGCGCAGCCGCAGCCGACCGCTGTCCAGCAGGTCGTGACGGAACATCAGCTCGAACATGCCGCGATGCGCCGCCGCGAAGTCCAGGTACGTCCGGGCCAGCGCGGTCAATCGGGTACGCGGGTCCGGGTCGACGTCGCGCATCGTCTCCTCGACGCGGGCGGTGAGGTCGGCGAAGCCCTCCCGGGCGATGGCGGAGAGCAGGTCGACGTGGGTGGGGAAGTAGCGGCGCGGGGCGCCGTGTGAAACCCCGGCGCGGCGGGCGATCTCCCGCAGTGACACGGCCGACTGGCCCTCGCTGAGCACCAGGTCCACCCCGACGGCGACCAACCGCGACCGTAGCCCCTTCTCGTCCCCGTCCATAGACAGTGTCTACCAGCAACCGTAGACGCTGTCTACTCGGGGCGCGGGGCGTGTCGGTGGCGCGCGCTGTTCCCTGGGCTCGTCGGTGGGGCCTGCTCAGTCATCATCGGGCGGTGTGTCGTGGGCTGCCGGGACGTGGGAGTCAGCGTGATGCCTGTGCGTCATCTTGATGACTCACAGGCATCAGGCTCGATGGAGATACCGGACGGGGATCCTCGATCACTCCCTCACGTGATCCACCCCGGTTTCAAAAAGTCGGGGTGTCCTGACGCCGGGGATACCCCGCCATCATGGAAGACGAGTGGATCATGCCCGGCCGCCGCGGCCCGAGGTTCAGCGGATGCGGGCCAGGATGCGATCGGCGGGGGCCGGGCGGCCGAAGTGCCAGCCCTGGGCGGCGTCGCAGCCGATCGCCCGCAGTCGCTCAGCCTGCCCGGCGGTTTCCACGCCCTCAGCAGTGACGGTCAGGTCCAGCGCGTGCGCCAGCGAGACCAGCGAGGCGAGGATCCGCTCGTCGGTGCGGCCGACCGACGGCGACCGCAGGCCGGCCACGAACTCCCCGGCCACCTTCAGTTCGGTCACCGGCAGGTCCCGCAGGTACGCCAGGTTGCTGTAGCCGGTGCCGAAGTCGTCGATGGCGATCCGCACTCCGAGGTCGGCCAGGACCCGCAGGGCGCGTACCGGCTCCTCGGCGGTGCTCATCATCGTGCTCTCGGTGATCTCCAGTTGCAGCCGCTCCGGCGGTAGGCCGGTCTGCCGCAGCAACGCGCGGACCTCCTGCACCAGCCCGGGCCGGTGCACCTGGCGTACCGCCAGGTTGACGCTGATGAACGGCGCGGCGGCGCTACCGGCCGACCAGGCCTCCGCCTCGCGGCACGCCTCGGCCAGCACCCACCCACCCAGCTGCACGATCAGGCCGGTCTCCTCGGCCAACCCGATGAAGCTGTCCGGTCGAAGCACCCCCAGTTCCGGGTGCCGCCAACGGACCAGCGCCTCGACGCCGACCAGGCTGCCGTCGCGCAGTGAGGTCAGCGGCTGGTAGTCGAGGTAGAACTCGCCGCGTTCCAGGGCGGCCGGGATGGCGGCGGAGAGCGCGTACCGGGCCAGTTCACGTTGGTTGCGCTCGGCGTCGTAGAGAGCCCAGCGGGCCCCGCCAGCGGCCTTCGCCCAGTGCAGCGTGCTGTCGGCGGCCCGCATCAGGTCGCTGGGGTTGGCCCCGGCCACCTGGCGCTCGACGATGCCGATGCTCGCCGAGATCTGCAGCTCGTGCCCGTCGACCAGCGCCGGTGCCCGCACCGCGGCCAGGGCGGTCTCGGCCACCTCCAGCATGTCGTCGGTGCCGCCGCTGCGCTCCACCAGGATGACGAACTCGTCCCCGCCCAGGCGGGCCAGCAGGTGCTCACCCATGGCCTTGCACAACCGCTCGGCCACGGTGACCAGCAGATGGTCGCCAACCTGGTGCCCCAGGGTGTCGTTCACGACCTTGAAGCGGTCCAGGTCCAGGAAGCACACCCCGACCCGCTCCGCGCCCCGGCCCGGCTCGTTCAGCGCGGCGGTGAGCCGCTCGGTGAACAGCGTCCGGTTGGGCAGGCCGGTGAGGGGGTCGTGGGTGGCCTGATGCCGGAACCGGGCCTCGCTGGCCCGCAGCGCCCGCTCGGCCTGGGTGCGGGCCCTCATCGCGGCCCGGCGGATCGACTCCTGCTCGTCGAGCGTCCGGTCCCGCAACGCGCGGGCGTAGCCGGTCGCCACCGCCGCGAGCAGCCGGGCCATCCGATCCTCGACGTCCTCGGCCACCAACCCCAGGTCGCGCACAAGGCGGAGCTGGATGACCTCGACGGTACGACCGAGGCCCTCCGCGGA
Source organism: Micromonospora sp. M61 (assembly GCF_018070245.1). Classification (NCBI taxonomy): domain Bacteria; kingdom Bacillati; phylum Actinomycetota; class Actinomycetes; order Micromonosporales; family Micromonosporaceae; genus Micromonospora; species Micromonospora sp. M61. The sequence continues at coordinate 60,617 of NZ_JAGPYA010000044.1, forward strand.
GGCGATGTGTGCGGCGACCAGCTCGGCGCCGACCCGGTGCCCGGCACGCAGGTCGAACGGCTCGGTGAGCAACGCGCCAGCCAGTTGCCCGGTGAGCCGGTGTAGCAGGGTTTCCAGCTGGGCCTGGGTCATCGGCAGGTAGCTGGTGCCGGAGACCGCCTTGGCCCAGGCGCGCGCGAACGTGCCCGGGTGGGTGGCCACCTCGGGCAGCTCAGTCACCGAGTCGCCCGACGCCGCCCATGAAGACGGCGCGCTCGGCGTCCTCCGCGCTCTCCGGGGTGTCCGGTCGCCACTCGGGCACCCAGACCACGCCGGGGTCGAGCAGCTCGAACCCGTCGAACAACTCGGTCAACTCGGCGCGGCTGCGCACCCACAGCGGGTTGTCGGTACGCCGGTAGACCCGCTCGGCCTCGGCGCGTTCGTCGTCGCTGCGCCCGTCGTCGCTGGCCTGCGACAGCACGAGGTAGCTGCCGGGGGCCAACGCGTCGCGCAGCGTCCGCAGCAGCTCCGCCGGTCGGTCGTCGTCGGAGACGAAGTGCAGGACGGCCACGACCATCACGGCGACCGGCTGGCTCAGGTCGAGCAGCTTGCGGACGTCGGGGTGGGCCAGGATCGCCTCCGGGCGCCGCAGGTCCTCCTGGACGACCACGGCCCGCTCGTTGCCGGCGAGGATCTCGCGGCTGTGCGCCACGGCCACCGGGTCGACGTCCACATAGACCACCCGTGACTGCGGGTCGAGCCGCTGGGCGATCTCGTGCACGTTGCCGACGGTCGGGATGCCCGAGCCGATGTCCAGGAACTGCCGGATCCCCGCCTCGGCGAGGTGGTGCACGGCCCGGCGCAGGAATGCCCGGTTGGCCTGGGCCATCAGCGGCGCCTCCGGCACCGCCGCGACCATCGCCTGCGCCGCGGCTCGGTCAGCGGCGAAGTTGTGGGAGCCGCCGAGGTAGTAGTCGTACATCCGCGCGACGCTCGGGCGCTCGATGTCGATGGTGTCGGGTGCCCAGTCCGGCCGCTGCATGCGTCAACCCCTCGAATCCGCAACGCGAGCGTCGTCGCCCGCGCGGGTATTGTGCACCCGCCACGCACGCCAGACCATAGCGCGCCGGAGGTTGCCCGCCGACGTCGGTCG